>JAJFUB010000092.1 GCA_021372615.1 bacterium
CCGCTCAGAGTACACACGCATCTTCCACGGGGAGAGCGAGTAGGGGGGGGCCGGGATCCGGGAACGGCGAGGCGAGAGGCGGATCCGGGAACCGGCTCCGCACTACTGGCGGTTGCCCCACACTGCTGGCGACTGATCTGAGGAGATGCCTCCTATGCCCACCATCAAGTCCCTCGGCCACTCGTGCTTCACGCTCAGCGACGGAGCGCACAGCGTCATCTTCGATCCCTTCCTCAAGGGCAACCCTGAAGCCATCTGCGGGCCCGAGGACGTGCAGGTGGATGCCGTGTTGCCCTCCCACGGGCACTCCGACCACCTGGGCGATACGATCGAGATCGCGACACGCCTGGGCTGCCCGGTCATCGCCGCCTTCGAGATGTGCATGTACTGCGCGCGCTTCGGCTGCGAAGTGGCCCCGCTCCACATCGGTGGCGGGCGCACCTTCGACTTTGGCTCAGTGAGGCTCACCCAGGCGACCCATGGTTCCGCCGTCATCGGCGAGAAGCTCAACGAGTACACGGGCCCCGCCGTCGGCTTCCTGGTGGACATGGGCGGCGCGAAGGTCTACTTCGCCGGCGACACCGGGCTCTTCGGGGACATGGCCCTGATCGGCGAGGAGGGCCTCGATGTGGCGATCCTGCCCATCGGCGACTGCTTCACGATGGGCCCGAAGGACGCTTTGCGGGCTGCCGCGCTGCTGCGGCCGAACCTCGTCATCCCCACTCACTACAGCGCTTTTGATGTGATCCAGCAGGACGCGGACGCCTTCGCGGCCGAGCTGAGCCGGCAGGGCATTCGCTGCGAAGTGCTCCAGCCCGGGCAGGAGTTGTCGGTATAGGGAGGGACCGTGCCGAAGCTGGGCTTTCACCCCGCCGTCTGGCAGTGCCGCGACGACCTGGAACGCTTCTGGCTGGCCGTGTCCGACATGGCTGAAGCGGGCTGGGACGGCTTCGAGGTCGCTGGGCCGATCCTCCAGCCCTACTACGACGCCCCCGCACCCTTCATCTCCCGCCTGACGGACTCCGGCCTCGCCCTCGCAACCGTCTACAGCCACTGCAGCTACGCCGACGAGGCCACGATCGAGACGGAGTTGGAGCGGGTCAGGCGCACGGCGGACTTCTGCCACGCCGTCGGCTGCGAGGTGCTGCTCATTGACGGGGGCGCCAAGCAGCACGGGCAACACCATGGAGAACCGGACTACCAGCGGGTCGCCGACGCGGCCAACAGAATAGGGGAGATGGCCCGGGAGCGCGGGCTCACCTGCGCCTGGCACCAGCACTGGGGTACGCTGTTCGAGTTCCCCCCGGCCCTCCACCGACTGATGGCCCTCACCGACCCCACCCTCGTCAAGCTCTGCCCCGACACCGCCCAGCTCAGCCTCGGACTGTTCGACCTGGCCGAAGTCTTCACCGAGTACCTCGACCGCATCGCGTATGTGCACTTCAAGGACCTGGACTCGAACAGACGTTTCATTGAGCTGGGCGCCGGGACCATAGACTTCGCCCCCCTGTGGGGGATGGTGCAAGGCCGCGGCTACGACGGCTGGATCGTGGTGGACCTGGACTACACGAGCCTCCCGCCGGCCGAGAGTTGCCGCGCCAACCGAGAGTACCTGAGGGCCCTGGGAGTGCCTGGCCGGGCCTGAAATGGGGGAGACCCATGCGCTGCCCGCGCTGTTCCGGCAGACTGATCGAGGACCAGCCCACGTGCCCCGAGTGCGGCTGGCAGCGGCCCGTGCGGCCGGCTGAGCCCGAGGCCACGGTCACGGATGCGGCTTGGCTGCAGGAGACCGAGGGGCTCCTGCCTGGCGGCGAGGGGCGACCTCTGAACAACTCCGGCACCAACACCCCCCCTCCGGACGAGGTCCGCAGGATGGGGTTCTGCTGGGGCGGGTTCGCGCTGCCGCTCTTCTTCAGCTTCGCCAACAACATCACGTTGGGCTGCATACTGTACCTCGTCTTC
This sequence comes from bacterium, assembly GCA_021372615.1. Taxonomy (NCBI): domain Bacteria; species bacterium. The sequence goes on from JAJFUB010000092.1 coordinate 1,963, forward strand.
GGCATTGTCTCGGCGGTGTGGCTGGGCCTGCTCGGGCACGAGGAAGCCTGGAAGCACCGCCGGTTCCAGAGTCTCGCCCAGTTCCACAGGACGATGCGCGTCTGGAACGCCTGCGGGAAGATCGCCGTTGTCCTTCACGTGGTCGCCGTGCTGTTTCCCCTCGCTCTCTTCCTCGCCTCGCCCGAAGCCTTCAGGCTCGGGAGCTTCGACCCCGCGACTGACGGCGAGGTCACGGCCGACATCTGCCGAGAGAACCTGCAGAGCATCGCCGAGGCATGCCTGATGTACAGCAAGGACTACGACGACCGCCTGCCGCCGGCCGGGGACTGGCACGCGGCCCTGACGCCGTTGCTGCCGGGCCACCGCTGGCCTGTGTGTCCGCTGAAGACGAGCTATCAGGCGAACCCCAACGTCTGTGGACGCAGCCTGCGCGGCATGCCGAGGACTGTCGTGCTCGTGTACGAGGCGGATGGCAAGGGCCGGCTCGCTCACGTCCACCCATGCCCGAGCGGGGGCAAAGAGGCGGGGGTGGCCTTCAGCGACGGAGAGGCCACCACCGAGTGCACCCGGCACCCCGGGCGGATGGATTGGTGGGGCCCCCCGCCGCCCGGGCTCGTGTCCACGCCCGCCGCTCCCTGACCCCGCCAGTGACTCTGCATCTTCGTCGGTCCGTCGGCACTAAGGAGGACCCACATGCGGCTCCGTATGGGTGGTGCATTGCTGTTGGCGGCGCTGCTGCAGACGACCCTCAGCGCCGCCACTGTGACGGTCAGCAGCCAACCGGCCGCCGCGGAGGTGATGTGGTCGCTCGACCACGATCCGCTGGTCCACCTCGGCGGCCCGGCGCCGGCGCAGCTGGACGTTCCCGCCGGCCGCGAGCTTACAGTCTGTGCGCAGGCGGACGGCTACTGGCCGGCCTGGCGCCGCACCCCTGTCAGCGGCGACGGCAGCCTGCAGATGGTCCTGCGCCCGTTCAGCCCGGATCTGAGCGATGTGGCCGTCTTCGGCGACGACTGCGCTCTGGGGTCTCTGACGGCTCGCGAGCCCCAATGGCGCGTCGCGTCGACGTGGGCGGCCTACCAGCACAACGTGCGCTGGTCGCCGGACGGTCGGGCCGTCGTCTGGAGCCGCGTGTCCGAGTGGCATGGGGACCCGAGCGGCGACCTGATCTCCTCGCTGACGCTCATCAACCCGGTCACTCGCGCCTCGCGGCGGTTGGCCTGGAGCCTGTGGAAGGGCCTGGGCAACCACTACCGGTATGACGTGTGCTGGAGCTGTGACGGCGAGTACCTGCTGGTATCGCGTCCACCGAACATGATGAATGGCAGAGAGTCTATTGATCTGGTCGAGATTGGCACACGTTTACGGCGGCAGCTGATTGCCGACGAGAACCTGTCCTGCTACTTCGGCACGGCGACCGGCGCCGACCGGATCGGGTTCGTCACGGGGGGTTTTGACCGGCCCTGGGCCATGTGGGCGTGCGACTGGCAAGGCCGCGGGCGCGTCCGGCTCGGGGCGTGTGACCACATCGCGCCGTGTGGCACCGTGGACGGTCGCCTGGTGTGGGCCTACAGGGACAAGGTCTACGGCTATGACGGCACGGCGCCACGGGTGCTCCTGACGCTGCCATCGGCGCGACGCACGGTCCAGAGCCTGAGCGCCGAGCCCATGGGCCGGCGCGTGCTAATCGTCACCGTGGATCGCGAGACCGAGACGGGCTGGCAGGCACACATATGGAGTCCGGAGAGTGACGTGGTCCGCCTGCAGGGCAACGGTGACCGTGCGCAGTGGGTGACCGCAGGGCGCATCCTGGACAGTGCCCGCGGTGCGGTGGACGCAGGCAGCTTGCTGTCGCAGCCCAGGCGTCCGGGGAGCTACTGGCGGAGCGGCGTGCCCGGGCCCGCGCCGTCGCCGCTGTTTGAGTGAAGGGGCCAGCCAGACGGCCGATCCGCTTTTGACATAATCTGTATTATGGGAAGATGCGTTCCGGCGCCCCGAACCCCGGCCGCCGGGCGTCGCGGAACGTGTTGCCGCCGCCCTGCGGAGGCTTCCCTTTGCCCCATCCCCCGGGAAAGGCAACGGGGCGCACCGAAGTGCGCCCCGTTCGTAACGTCTGCGCCTCTGGAGAGCCGCGCTCCTAGATCTCCGGCACTGTCGCCAGCGACTTCTCGATCTCTTCTTGCGGGAGCACGTAGTCGGTCAACTCGCCGCCCAGGTACCGTTCGTAGCCGGCCAGGTCCAACATGCCGTGTCCGGTGAGGTTGAACAGGATGGTCTTGGCCTCGCCGGTCTCCTTGCACTTGAGCGCTTCCACGATGGCGGCGTGCGCCGCGTGGGAGCTTTCCGGCGCCATGACCCACGACTCGGTCCGGGCAAACAGCACCGCGCTCTTGTAGCAGTCGAGCTGGCCATACGACTGGGCCTCGGCTACGCCCTCGTCCACCAGGATCGAGGCCAGCGGCGAGGCGCCGTGGTAGCGCAGCCCGCCGGCGTGGATCGGCGCAGGCACGAAGTCGTGGCCCAGGGTGAACATGCGCATGAGCGGCGTCATGCCACCGGTGTCGCCGAAGTCGTAGCGGTACGGCCCGCGCGTGAGGCTCGGGGCGGCCTTGGGCTCCACGGCGATGATGCGCGTGTCCTTGCCGTTCTTCATCTTCTCGCGTGCGAACGGGAACGAGAGCCCCGCGAAGTTGCTCCCACCGCCGAAGCAGGCAATGACGATGTCGGGGTACTCCCCGGCCATCTCCATCTGGACGAGGGCCTCTTCCCCGATGACCGTCTGGTGGAGCATCACATGGTTGAGCACGCTGCCCAGCGAGTACTTCGTGTCGTCGCGCTGTACGCAGTCCTCGAGCGCTTCGGTGATGGCGATACCGAGCGAGCCGGGGTGGTTCGGATCTTCGGCCAGGAACTTGCGGCCGATGTTCGTGCGCTCGGACGGGCTGCGGTAACACGTGGCGCCCCAGGTCTCCATCAGCACTCGGCGGTAGGGCTTCTGGTCGTAGCTGACGCCGACCATGTAGACGATGCACTCGAGGCCGAACATCTTGCATGACATGGCCAGGGCGCTGCCCCACTGCCCGGCGCCGGTCTCGGTGGTGATGCGCTTGGTGCCTTCCATCTTGTTGTAGAAGGCCTGGGCGATGGCGGTGTTGGGCTTGTGGCTGCCGGCCGGGCTCACATACTCGTGCTTGTAGTAGATGTGCGCCGGCGTGTCGAGGGCCCTCTCCAGCTCCACCGCGCGGTAGATCGGCGAGGGCCGGTACAGCGCGTAGGCATGCAGGACCTCGTCGGGGATCTCGATGTAGCGCTCGGCACTCATCTCCTGCGCGAGCAGGGACATGGGGAAGATCGGGGCCATATCCTCGGCGGTGATGGGCTGATGGGTGCCGGGGTGCAGCGGCGGGTCCGGCGGGCGGGGCAAGTCCGGTGCGATGTTGTACCACTTTTGCGGCATGTCCGACAGAGACAGATCGATGCGCCTGGCAGTCACGGTGGAACCTCCCTCGGTAGCTAGGTGTCCTCACGTTTCGACGCGCGTACCCGCGCGCTGCGGCAAGCTCTCCAGCTCGTCCGCTATAGTAGGCCCTGCGCGCGCTCCTGTCAATTCGCGCCTGATGGGCAGATAGTGGTTGTGTCTGCTGGGCGTGTGGGGTATAAGTAAGCTATACTGCCGGAAAGGCCACGCCATCTTAGGAGGTCGTCCATGCGCAAGGGGTTCACACTCATCGAGTTGTTGGTCGTGATCGCGATCATCGCGATCCTCGCCTCCATCCTCTTCCCCGTCTTCGCTCGGGCGCGGGAGAAAGCCCGCCAGTCCAGTTGTCTGTCGAACATCAAGCAGCTCGTGCTGGGCGCCACCATGTATGCCCAGGACTACGATGAGGAACTGCCGCACGACCGTCTGGACACGGACGGCAGCGGTGACTACAGCTCCGGCGACACCACCTGGCGCACGGCGATCCTGCCGTACGTCAAGAACAAGCAGATCTACATCTGTCCCAGCGACAAGAGCCCGGACGGCTCTGGCGGCATCTTCAACGGCAGTGAGGGCGACTACGACCAGGGCGCCGGCTACGGCATCAACGTCGCCCACTGGGCGAGTGGCGGCGCCGCCAACCCCTCGGGTGTGTCCCTCGGTTCCGTTGACGACGCCTCGGCCTGTATCTACCTCGTAGAGAGCGTGGGCTCGTTCAGCGTGAGCATGGGCACGGACGGCGACAACGGCCACGGCCTCGTCCGCACCGACGCCGCCGCCACCCGCCACAACGGCGGTCAGAACTGCGGCTTTGTGGACGGCCACGCCAAGTGGATGAAGCCCACGGCTCTCTGCCCCGCCAGTGGCGACTGTCTGCTCAGCATCGGGCAAGAGTAACGATACTACCGCCAGGGCCTGAAGCATTGCCCCGCCCGACGAGGCCGCGCCGCTCGGGCGGGGCAACGTTGCGTTCTGTCACAGGGGTTTGGCGAGTCGTCGGACAGGGAACCATCTGTAGTAGGTAGCAGGCCGATGGGTTGCCATCGTCCGTAACCACGCCTCACGGAGGTCGTCCATGCGCAAGGGGTTCACGCTCATTGAGTTGCTGGTCGTCATCGCGATCATCGCGATCCTGGCCTCGATCCTCTTCCCGGTCTTCGCCCGCGCGCGGGAGAAGGCACGACAGACAAGCTGTCTGTCCAACATGAAGCAGTTGGTACTGGGGATGAACATGTACGCCCAGGACTACGACGAGACACTCCCGCGTGGGGCCTTCGACACTGACGGCACGTGGGACGGGGCGGACGACTCGACGTGGCGCATGGTGATTCTGCCGTACGTCAAGAACGCGCAGATCTTCCAGTGTCCCAGCAAGAAGATGGCCAGCAGCCCGTTCGATGGCCAGTCATTGGTGGACGGCGCCCAGCGGGCCGGGTATGCCATCAACTACGAGCACTACATCACCGGCTCTCCCACCCCGCCCTCCGGGCAATCGCTCGGGTCTGTCGAGGACGCCTCGGCGTGTGTGCTGCTGTGGGAAGCCCCCGATGCCAGCCCGAACTTCTGGCTCGGCGTGCAGCCCAACACGCCCAACCACGTTCGCACTGACGAAGCCGCCACCCGCCACAACGGCGGCCAGAACTGCGGCTTCGTGGACGGCCACGCAAAGTGGCTGAAGCCGACCGTGCTCGACCCTGCCAGCGGCGACTCGCTGGTCAGCATCGAGATAGAGTAGCCCGCCTGGTAGTCGGGGCCCGCTCTGCCTACGCCGCTAAGCGGCGGGAGCCCCTTGAGGCGCAAACACAGCCCCGGAGCCTTGTGCTCCGGGGCTGTGGCTCTTGCGCCGGGCGTTGCCCTCCGCCGCCGAATGCCCTACAATCGGGCCGCCATGAGCACTCCCCCTTCGCCTCCCGAGCGCGAGACCATCCTCTGCAACCTCTGTGAGTCGGCCGACCATGCCCTGTGGGGGATCGTGCGCGGCGTACGCGTCGTGCGCTGCCGCGAATGTGGCCTGGTCTTCACCAACCCCCGCCTGCCCGTGGTCGCCTTGCATGACAGCTACGAGGAGGACTACGGCGACGTGCACGAGGACCCGGTGCTGCTCGCCCAGCGGCGGGAGATGTACGCGATCGAGCAGGCAGACATCCGACGATGGACGGCGACCCGCCTCGGCGGGGCACAAGCCCCCGCCGCACAGGACGGCGACAGCCGGCTGCGGTTCCTGGACGTGGGCTGTGGTACGGGGGAGTTCATCTCCCTGCTGCAGGACGACTTCGAGGTGTACGGCGTGGAGGTCTCGCAGCGTTACCTGCAGATCGCCCGGGAGCGCTACGGTCTCCCCCACCTCGTCCACGGCGAGTTGACCACTGCCGGCTTCGGGGCCGACTTCTTTGATGTCGTGCAGATGCGTGGCGTGCTGCAGCACTTGCCCGACCCCCTGGGGCAGCTTCGCGAAGCCCAGAGGGTCACCAAGCCCGGCGGGCTCATTATCATCAGCGCCACGCCGAACATTGCCAGTCCGGCAGCACGGGTCTTCGGCCCCAACTTCCGCCTCATGGCCCCGGACCAGATGGTCTACGACTTCTCCCCCCGGACACTGCGCCAGATGCTGCAGCAGGCCGGCTATGAGGTCCAGAGCTTCTGCTTCCCGTATGCCCGCACGCCTTACTTCCGGTGGACGCAGCCACTGGAGTTCGCGTGGCTGGCGATGAAGCTCGCCGGGCGCAAGATCGCCTCCCGGGACACCTCGGACATCCGCTCGCCCGCCTTCTTCCGCAGCATGATGACCTGCCTGGCGCGCAAGCCGGCCGTGTAGGGCGAGGCACGCCGTCTGTAGGGCGGGGGCTTGTACCCCGCCCCGCATGGCACTTCGCGAACGCTGGGGGGGGGAACAAGCCCCCGCCCTACAGCGCCCCCCGCGCCCGCAACCCGCGCAGGTTCGCCACTATCTCCCCGCGAATATCCACCTATCTTCACCAGAGGAGTGTCCTCCTTGGACATCATCATCGGCATCATTGGGGCGGCGGCGGCACTTGTCGCCGGCTTGCTGCTGGGCCTGCGCCTGGGGTCGCGGCCCGAGCGGGCCCGCCGTGTAGACCTGCAGGATCGTCTGACCGAGGCCCAGGTCGCGCTCACGCGGGAGCAGGAGCGCGTCGTGGAACTCACCGGGAACGCCCAGGCTCTGCAGGCCCGCCTCGAAGAGCGGGACCGTTCCGCCGCGCAGTTCGACGAGCAGATGCGCCAGACCATAGACGCGCTTTCGCGCCACGCGCTGTCGCGCAACAGCGAGGAGTTCCTCAAACTCGCCGCCGGCACGATGGAGGCTCTCGGACACAGGACCGAGGGGGCGCTGGCCACAGGCGAAGAGCGCATCAAGGGGATGGTCGAGCCCCTGACTGAGCTACTGAGACGCTACGATGTCGCCCTGGGGGAGATGGAGCAGAAGCGACAGGCAGCGTACAGTACGCTCGAGGAGCGGCTGCGGGCCATGCTCGCAGCCGAGCAGGGGCTGCAGAGCGAGACCAATAAGCTTGTGACAGCGCTACGCGCGCCGCAGGTGCGCGGCCGGTGGGGGGAAATGACGCTGCGCAACGCGGTCGAGGCCGCCGGCATGAGCCGCTACTGCGACTTTGTCGAGCAGGCCCAGGTCAGCACGGAAGCCGGGGCGCTGCGCCCGGACATGATCGTCAACCTCCCCGGCGGCAAGAAGATCATCGTCGACTCCAAGGTCCCCATGGACGCCTACCTCAAGGCCGTGGACAGCACGGACGCCGCCGCGCGCGAGCTGCACCTGCGCGACCATGCGGTCCAGTGCCAACGGCACCTGGACAGCCTCACCCGCAAGAGCTATTGGGACCAGTTCGAGGAGGCCCCCAACTGCGTGGTGATGTTCATCCCCGGCGAGGCGCTCTTCGCGGCCGCCATGGAAGCGGACGCGGACCTGCTGGCGCGCGGCCTGAGCAAAAACGTCATCATGGCGACGCCGGCCACGCTCGTGGCGATGCTGTATGCGGTGAACTACGGCTGGCAGCAGCAGATGTTCACGGAGAGCGCGACGGCCGTGCGCAAGGTCGCCGGCGAGCTGTACGACCGCCTGGGGCCCTTCATGGAGCATCTGGGCAAGCTCGGGACGAACCTCAACCGGTCGGTGGGAGCGTACAATGACGCGGTGGGCTCGCTCGAAAGCCGCGTGGTGGTGTCGGCGCGCAAGCTCAAGGAGATGGGCGTGACCGGGAAGGGCGACCTGCCAGAGTTGGGGCCGCTGGACACCGTGCCCCGCCGCCTGGAGTCCGAGCCGGGCGGCGCCCTGCCCCCCGCCGAGGAGTCCGCCGACGAGCAGACCGACTGACGGACCTCAGCCGCCCAGCTTGACCCGCCTCGCCATGCGGGCGGCGTCGGCAAAGAAGCCGTCGCCGCCGAAGTTGCCGCCCTTGAGCGCGATGGCCACGTCACGCCCCGGCAGGGCCCGGCACAGTGGTACCCCCGGGGCCAGTTCACGCACCATCTCCAGCGCCTGAAGCCCCAATGCCTGGGCGATCGCTCCGGAGGTCTCGCCCCCGGCGCAGATGAAGTGCCGCACACCCAGCTCCATGCGCGCCAGGTGCGCCAACTCGGCCAGCAGCCGCTCGATGCGCAGGCCGAACTCCCGTGCCGGCAGGCCCGCCTCTTCTGCTCGACGGAGCGATGCCAGCCTTTCCGTCGGCTCCTCGGACGAGGCCACCACGACCGCCCCCCGCTCCGCAAGTGCCCGCTGCACACGTGGCAGCAACTCGCGCGCCATGTCCGCAGGCTCGTGGCTCAGGAGCGTCCGGCCGCCCACGCGCAGCACGGCATCGCCACTCGCCTCTGCCGCGGCGACCTGCCGGAGCGTCTGCTCCGCGCAGCTTCCGGCGAGCGCCAGCACCGGCGCCGACGCCGGCCGCGGCAGGAGCTTCTGCACACCGTGTCGCTGGCCCAGGAGCCCTTCGCGCCGCCAGATGGCCGGCAGCTCCATCGCCAGCGCGGACGATCCGGAGATGAACGGCAGGTCGGCCACAGCCTGCGCGATCGTCCGCACGTCCCGCTGGTCAAGACAGTCCAAGACGGCATGTGGAATCTCGGAGTGCCAGAGCTGCTCGACGCGGCTGCGGACGGCGCTCGGTCCTGCCCGCAGGGCATCGTGCGCCACCAGTCCCACGCGTCGGGGCGTCTGCTGCTGCAGCCACCGCACCAGGCTCGCGTCGGCCATGGGGTTGAGTGGATGGCCACGCATGGGCGACTCGCTCAGCGGGACGCCATGCACGAAGTGGTAGCCCAGATATGTGGTGCGCCCGTTGATCGGCAAGGCGGGCATGACGATGGCGCCGGGCAGGCGCAGGACGTCAAGCGCCACGTCGAGGACCGGGCCGATGTTGCCCGCGGGGGTGGAGTCGAAGGTGGAGCAGTACTTGTACTGGATCATGTGTGGCTGCAGGGAGCGGGCGTGCTGCAGCAGTCGTGCCGCCTCGGCGCGCGCCTCGGCAACCGGCAACGCACGCAGCCGCGTCGCCACCGTCACGGCCTCCCACCCCTCCCCCACCTCGAAGCCTTCGTCCAGCACGAGCAGCGAGGCCACGCCCGCGCGGGCCAGCATCCCGGCCTGATCCGAGGCGCCGCTGAAGTCGTCAGCCACGGCCACGAGGACAGGCCTCATGGATGCGCCACCCGCTTCAGGACCTCGCCGGCGCGGATGATGCCGCCACGGGGGCTGGACAGGACGCGGGCCTGGAGGTCGGCCGGAAGCTGCGCGGCCACGGCGGCCATCGAGGCCTGCGCCAGCAACACCACATCGGCCGGCGCGTCACCCCCCAACAGGCCTTCAAGCCCAGCCAGGACCCGCCGGTCGTGTTCGGCCTGGTCACCGGCCGAGGCGGCCGCGAAGGCCCCCTCGACCAGCGATTCCACGACCTCCGCCTCGCGCTCGGCTTCCTCGGCACACTTGCGCACCAGTTGCACCGTCGGGGCCAGGGTGCTGCTGAGGGTGGCAATGACCCCGATGCGTTGCGCTGTCTGCACGGCTTCCTCCGCCATCGGCCGGTCTATGCGCAGGACTGGGACATAGCACTCGCCGGCGGCGATGTCGGCGGCGGGGCCGATGGACGAGCATGTTACCAGCACGACGTCGGAGCGCTCTGCCGCCAGTTGGACGAGCTGACGCACTCGCCGGATGATGTTCGCCGACAGCCCCCCGAGCACGATGGCGTCCTGCAGCACCGACTCGTCGAGGTAGTGTAGTTGCCGCACATCGGGGAGCAGCTCGGCGACGAGGTCGGCGAGGCCGGGAATGACGCGGCGGACAGTGTGAACGAGGCCGAGGGTCGGCAAGCGGTTCCTCCCTGCGCTCAGGCGTGGGCGCGCAGCGAAATGGGGACAGTCCCTGTCCTCGCTATTCCCCCCGCGCGGGCGCTTGGCCTGCACGGGCGGGAGCGACAACGGGGTCTGTCCCCATCGGTTGCGCTCTTCCTGCGTCGGTGAAGCTACTTCACGATCTTGACCAGCTTCACCTCAAACACCAGCGTGGCGTTCGGAGGGATGGGGCCGCCCGGCGTGCCCTCGGCGCCGTAACCCAGCTTCGCCGGGATGATGAGCTTGCGGCGCTCACCCTCGGACATGCTCAGGAACGCCTCGTCCCAACCCGGAATGACGTCGCCTTCGCCGACATTGAACTCGAAGTCGCCCGGATGATCCTTGGAGCTGTCGAACTTCGTCCCGTCGGTGAGCCAGCCGGTGTACTCGGCAACGACCTTGTCGCCCTGCTTGGGCTTGGCGCCGGTGCCCTTGTCGAGCACCACGTACTGCAGGCCAGAAGCCGTCTTCTGCAGGGGCTTGCCCTCCTCGCCCTCCACCTTCACCTTGGACTCCTCCTTCGCGGCAGCCTCAGCCTTGGCGGCGGGCTTCTCCGCCTCGGGCTTGGCGGCGTCAGGCGTCTCGGGGGCGGGCGCCTGGGCCACTGGCGGCGCGCCCTCGGGCGGCGTGGAGATCGGCGGCTCGCTCGTCGCGGGCTTGGGGCAGCCGGCCAGCACGGTCAGCACGGCCACGGCAAGAAGACAAACGACAACATGGCGTAGCATCGGCATCATCCTTTGCTGAAGTACAAACGGGGACAGGCCACGTGGTCCTGTCCCCTGATTGGGTGCGTGCGTTGCTCCGTCTACTGCTCCGAGATGGCCTCGACCGGGCACTCGCCGGTGCACAGGTCGCAGTCGGTGCACAGATCGGGGTCTATGACGTAGCAGTCCTCGCCCTCGGCGATGGCCTCGGCGGGGCAGACCTCGGCGCACGAGCCGCAGGAAGTGCACTTGTCGCAGTCAATGACATGGGGCATGGGGTTCTGATCCTCCGCATGATAGTCGGCGGTCGGGGGACCGCCGGGGCTATGGTACCCAAAACGGGGGTCGCTGGCAAGGGCGAAGTCGCCGCGGCCAGGGGGAAGGGATTGGCCCATGGACGGCGAACGATCATCCGCACTTCGCAACCATACTGGAGGATGAATGATGTCGGAACCCATCAAGATAGCAGTCATGCTGGGCAACATGCGCATGGACCTGTACGAGGCCATGAAGGTCGTCGCGGACTGGGGCGTGCCCGGCCTGCACATTTCCGTACAGGGCGGCCCGTGGGACCCGCGTGAACTGGACAGCGCCGGCCGCAAGGCCCTCGTCAAGCACATCCGCGGCCTGGGCCTCGAGATCTCTGCCATCTCCTGCTGGGGCGGGGGGGTAGACCTGGGTGAGGAAGAGAACTGGGACGAGAACGTGGAGTGGGGCAAGCTGATCCTCGAGGAGGCCGCTGACCTGGAATGCGGCATCTGGCAGGGCCATTGCGGCATCATGCCCGAGCACACCAGCGACCCCAAGTGGGGCCGTTTCCTCAAGGGCATGCAGGTTCTCGCCGCCCACGGCGAGAAGGTCGGCGCCAGGCTGGCCATCGAGACGGGCCCCGAGCCGGCGTTCGTGCTACGCCGCCTGCTGGACGCCGTCGGCAGCCCCAACCTGTGCATCAACTGGGACCCGGCCAACATGATCCTGTGGCCGGCGAAGTTCGCCCGCGACCGCGGCGAGGAGTACTGCCGCCTCAAGTGGTTCGAGAAGTTCCAGCCCAATGAGGGCGCGCTGGCCCTCGGCGACCGGATCATCCACACCCACGCCAAGGACGCCCTGGTGCAGGAGGACGGCACGGGCAAGGAAGTGCCGCTGGGCGACGGCTGGGTGGACTGGCCGCGGTACGTCGGCTACCTGCGCGAGTGCGGCTACAACGGCTACTTCGCCATCGAGCGCGAGGTCGGCGCCAACCCGCAGGCGGACATCAAGAAGGCGGTAGACTTCCTGAAGACGCTGTAGGGGAACGGCGGGGAACGGGATTCATGAAGCGGGGCGCGCCGATGGGTCGGCGCGCCCCGCGGCGTTCTCGTCGAGCGGAACTAGAGCTGCCGCCGGAAGGTGCTGATGTTGCCCATCAGCGCGCCCTGCGAGTAGTACTTGACGTGCCCGTCCACGAACGAGAGATTGCACCCGTCGTTGTGGCAGAACTTGGGTGCTGCCGGCCCGGTGCAAGTGCTGGTGCAACCCGCCACGCCGGGCGTTGCGTAGTAGATGTCGGCGCACGTCTTGTACGAGACCGCATCAAAGAACAGGGCCGCATCCACCGCCGACTTGTACTGCGCTATCCCGACGACGCATGTCGTCCCGCCAGCCTCATGGACACGCCCCAGATTGCAGCGCTGCACCCCGTATATCACCGGGTTGCTCGGGCAGTACCAGACCTGGCTGTTCTTGGTGTAGGGCATGAGTTCGTCATAGGGACGGTAGAACGGCACCCACCCGGGGCCGATCACGTAGTGCATGATCATCTTCTCGTCATAGTCCTGCGCATACTGCAGGGCGGCGAGGGTGATCTGTTTGAGGTTGCTGGTGCAGCTTGACTGGCGGGCCTTCTCCCGCGCTTTGGCGAACACAGGGAACAGGATCGCGGCGAGGATCGCGATGATCGCGATCACGACGAGCAACTCGATGAGCGTGAAGCCGTGGCGCATCATAGTCTTCCTCCTGTCACTCCGGTATTCCGTACTTCTTACGGAGTTCTTCGGCATTGGGGGAGGACTCTCCTGCTCGTCGGCCGGCATTTGGTCGTCTATCCCCGCCATCGCGTGAGGGCAAGCGGACAGCACCGACGCCGAGGGCATGCCCTCGGCGTCGTCGCGGCGGTTGCGCAGCATCTGGCGCGGTTACTGCGGCTGCTTCCACGACATGACCCAGTACTTACGCACCGTGAGAGCGGAGCGCGCCAGGTCCCTGACCAGCACGCCTCGCACGTTCCGGCTGGGCGTGCACCACTGCTCCCAACGGTACTGTCCGTTCGCCGCGGCCGCCGGTGGGTGGTACTTGGTCAACTTGTCGAACTCGCGCGACGTGACATCATACGTGTAGCGTATGTCTGCCATGACCTCCTGTGCGGGAGGCTTGCCTTGCGACGGCCACACCCCGGAGGGGGCCAGGCGGTTCGCGACGTCGTCCACCTCCTTGAGCAGTGCGGGGCCCTGACTGGCGATGAGCCGTTCCACGAATAGCTCGGGCACCCCGTGGAAGGCCTTGGCCTCCTCCTTGCTGACCCGATCAAGCCCGCGTCGGACATGCACGGGGCAGCACAGGTCCGCCGCATAGTGCGCAATGTAGGCCAGGCGTTTCTCCTGCATGGTCGCAGGTGCGGGGGGAGGGGGCACGTTCCCCCCACCGCAGAGCCAACGGTAGAGACTGGCGTCGAGGCTCACTTGCGCCCGGTTGTAGGTCGGGCTGTCGAAGTGGTGCGAATGCCCTAACGCAGTCTCTGTCTGGTTGCCGTGCCCCGGGTCCGGCCATGTCACCATGGCGTCCAGGCGCGCCTGGCGCTTCGTGTCCAGCAGGAACTTCCCCAGGGAGTCATGGGGCGAGGCCTTCTGCAGAGCTACGCGCAGCACGAAGCGATGGCCGCCTGCCTTCCATGTGAAGCCAGGCACGGCCCAGGACAACAGCAGTACCGACAGCACGACGAGACGCAACGCTCGCATGGATAGACCCCCTTTGAGGTATGGTTCACGGGCGCCCAGCCCGTGACGTGGTAAACACATTTATACCCGTTCGGTGGCCGGCGTCAAGCCGCCGAGCAGTCACCTCCGCCCGAACCGCAGCCGCCACGGCAGTAGCATCGCCTCGAACATGATCGCCTTCGACAGCTTCGACTTGCCGTACTGCCGGTCCACGAAGATGATCGGCACCTCCCCCACCTGCGCCCCCGCCCGGACGCAGCGGTACAGCACCTCGACCAGGAAGCCGTAGCCCTGCGTCTTCGTCTCCAGCATGCCCGAGCGTTGGATCAGGTCCGCGCGATAGCCACGGTAGCCGGTCGTGCAGTCGCGCTGCTCGAGGCCCAGGATCGTGCGAGCATAGAAGCTGCCAAAGCGCGACAGCAGCCGCCGGGAGAGCCCCCAGTTGCGCGTGCCGCCCCCGGGGACATACCGCGAGCCGAGGATCATGTCATGCTCCGCCAAGCCGTCGAGGATCGCCGGCAGGACCGACGGGTCGTGCGACAGGTCGGCGTCCATCGTCAGCACACGCTTCGCTCCCCGCTCGATGGCCCGCCTCATGCCCTGGATGTGGGCGCTGGCATAGCCGCTCTTGCGCGGGCGGTGCATGACGCTGAGCCAGGGGTGACCAGCGGCGAACTCGTCGGCATACTGGCCGGTGCCGTCGGGCGAGTCGTCGTCAACGATGAGGACCTGCAGGCCGGGTGCGTGCTCGGCAATGAGCGGCAGGACGAGGGGGAGATTGTCCCGCTCGTTGAAGGTGGCGATGGTGACGGTAGCGTCGGAATAGTCGGGCATGGTGGCAGTTTCGTCCCGGGAGCGCCGGCATCCTGCCGGCCCAGGCCGTAGCCGCAGACGACGCGTCGGCGTCCCCCAGCGGTCAAGCCCAGTCGTTCGTCTCATCGCCACACTCGCGGCGCAGCGCTCGGAGCTTCTCCTGCAACTCGGCGACGACGTCCGCGTACGCCGGATCATCGTAGACGCTGCACATCTCCAGCGGGTCGCGCTCCAGGTCGAACAGCTCCCATTCCTGTGGGCCGGGGACGGGCTCGTAGTAGTAGATCAGCTTGTAGCGTTGCGTCCGGACGCCGTAGTGGGCCGTCGTGTTGTGGCTGGGGTCCAGGTGCATGAAGTAGCGGTAGTAGAAGGCCTCGCGCCAGTCCGGCGGGGCCTGCCCCTGCAGCAACGGGCGGAGGCTGCGGCCCTGCATGGAGTCGGGAGTAGGCAGCCCGGCATAGTCCAGGAACGTCGGCGCGAAGTCGTTGTTGATGGCGATGTCGCGGTTCACGCTGCCGGGCGCGATCTCCCGCGGGTAGCGCACGATGAAGGGCATTCGCAGGGATTCCTCGTACATGAAGCGCTTGTCGTACCAGCCGTGGTCGCCCAGGAAGAAGCCCTGGTCGGAGGTGTAGATGACGATCGTGTCCTCGGCGAGGCCGGACGCGTCCAGATAGTCCAGCAGCGTCCCCACACTGTCATCCACGGCCTGCACGCAGCGCAGGTAGTCCTTGATGTAGCGCTGGTACTTCCATTGCTTGAGCGGGCGGCCCGTCAGCCCCTCCGGCGGCTCCATCTTGGTGTCCGTCACCGTGAGGTCACGGTCAATCCGCATCTTCGCTTCGCGAGCGGCGACGGAGCGGTTCGCGTAGTCATCGTCGAACGTCGGCGGCTCGAGCACGTCCTCGGCAAAGAGCCCCATGTGACGCTCGTGCGGCTCCCAGGGGCGATGGGGGGCCTTGTGGTGGCACAACAGGCACCAGGGGCGCTCGGCTTCGCGCCGGCTGAGCCAGTCCACACACATGTCGGTGATGAGATCGGTGACATAGCCGGAGAAGACCTTCTCCTCCCCCATCTCGATCATCTTCGGGTTGTGGTACAGCCCCTGGCCCGGCAGCACGTTCCAGTAGTCGAAGCCGAACGGCTCATTCTCGGGCCTGTGCCCCAGATGCCACTTGCCGATGAGTGCCGTCTGGTAACCAGCCTGCTGCAGCATCACCGGGAACGAGGGCTGCTCCTGCGTCCGCAGGCCTTCGAACAGCGTCAGGACACCGTTGACGTGGCTGTACGTGCCAGTGAGGATCGTGGCACGGCTGGGGGCGCAGATGGAGTTGGTGCAGAAGCAGTTGTCGAACCGCACGCCCTCGTTGGCGATGCGGTCCATGTGGGGCGTCTGGTTGATGCGGCTGCCGTAGCACCCCATGGCATGGGCGGCGTGGTCGTCGGACATGATGAAGAGGATGTTCGGGCGGCGCGGGGGCATGAGAGGCTCCGTCTGGTTGTGGAGGGGTTCGGTCGCGGTCGGTGACCGCTCGTACGGGATCTGCCCAAGGTTCGGTCGCGGTCGGTGACCGCTCCCACGGGATCTGCCCGAGGTTCGGTCGCTGTCTGTGACCCCTCCCACAATGTCCCCCAGATGGGGCTTCGTGGCCGGAGGAGAGAGCGGGACGCTGTGGGAGCGGTCACCGACCGCGACTTCCTCCCTCAGATAATGCGCCCCACCGCCCTGGGGTTCCTGCAAAGCAGAGCGGGACAGGCCGCACTGGCCTGTCCCGCGCAACCCTCTCGCCGTCAACTCCCAACTCGCAACTATCAGCTATCCGCCGCCAGCTCCCCGACCGTGAACTGCTCGGGGATCATCAGGCTGAGCACGATCTCTTCCTCGTGGGCGTCTACCTGGATGGTGTCGCCGTCGTGGAACTCCCCGCGCAGAAGCGCCCCGGCGATGCGGTTCTCGACCTGCTTCTGGATCTCGCGCCGCAGCGGCCGCGCCCCGTATACCGGGTCGTAGCCGCGCCGCGCCAGCAGCTCGCGGGCCGCCTCCGTGACGTGCAACTTGATGTTGCGGTCCGACAGGGCCTTCTCGACCCGCCGCAGCATCAGGTCCACGATCTGCAGGATCTCCTCTTCGGTCAGCGCATGGAAGACGATGATCTCGTCGATGCGGTTGAGCAGCTCGGGCCGGAAGGACTCCTCCAGCGCCTGGATGACACGGTCGCGCATCTGCTCGTACTGCCGCTCCCGTTCTTCCTCGCTGGCGGCGCTGATCGTCTCGCGCTTCTTGTCCTTGAGCTGGAAGCCGATCGTGCCGCCGGTGCTGACCGGGCGGATGTGCTGGCTGCCGATGTTGCTGGTCATGATGATGACCGTGTTCTTGAAGTCCACGACGCGGCCGGTGTTGTCCGTCAGCCGCCCGTCCTCCAGTATCTGCAACAGGATGTTGAAGACATCCGGATGGGCCTTCTCGATCTCGTCCAGCAGGATCACCCGGTACGGGCGCCGCCGCACGGCCTCGGTCAGCTGGCCACCCTCTTCGTAGCCCACGTAGCCCGGGGGCGCGCCGATGAGCCGCGAGACCGAGTGCTTCTCCATGTACTCGCTCATGTCGATGCGGATCATGGCGTCCTCGTCGTCGAACAGGAACTCCGCGAGGGCCTTGGCCAGCTCCGTCTTGCCTACACCCGTGGGGCCCAGGAAGATGAACGAGCCGATGGGCCGGCGGGGGTCCTTGAGGCCGGCGCGGGCGCGGCGGATGGCCTCCGATACGGCGACCACGGCCTCATGCTGGCCCTTGACGCGCTCGTGCAGGCGCTGCTCCATGTCCAGCAGCTTGTGGGCCTCCTCCTCGAACATCTTCAGCGCGGGGATGCCCGTCCATTCCGAGATGATCTGCGCCACGTCCTCGGCGTCCACCGTGTCGTCAATGTCATCGAGGCCGGTCCAGGCCTCCTCGGCGGCCGGAAGCTTGCCCTGCAGGTCGTCGAGCTGCTGTTTGGTGCGGGCGGCCGCGTCATAGTGGCCCTCGCGGGCCTCCTCGGCGCCGCGGGTGGTGAGCGTCGCGATCTCCTCGCGCAGCTTCTCGGGCTTCGGCGGCAGGTCGAAGATCTCGATGCGCAGCTTGCTGGCGGCCTCGTCAATGACGTCAATGGCCTTGTCAGGCAACTGGCGGTCGGCGATGTAGCGGGCCGACAGCTTGGCCGCCGCCTCCAGCGCCTCGTCGGTGATCTTGACCCCGTGATGCTCCTCATAGCGCGGGCGCAGGCCCTTGAGTATCTCGATGGTGTCCTCGACCGAGGGCTCGCCGACGAAGATCGGCTGGAAGCGCCGCTCCAGGGCCGGGTCCTTCTCGATGTTCTTCCGGTACTCGTCGAGGGTCGTCGCGCCCACACACTGCATCTCGCCGCGCGCCAGGGCGGGCTTGAGCATGTTCGAGGCGTCCATGGCGCCCTCGGCCGCGCCGGCCCCGACGACGGTGTGCAGCTCGTCAATGAAGACAATGATCTCGCCCTGCGCCTCGCGGATCTCGTCCATGACGGCCTTGAGGCGCTCCTCGAACTCACCACGGTACTTGCTGCCGGCGATCATGCCGCCCAGGTCCAGCGCGAGCACGCGCTTGCCCTCCAGGATCGAGGGCACCTCGTCCTTGGCGATGGCTTGCGCCAGGCCCTCGACGATGGCGGTCTTCCCCACCCCGGCCTCGCCGATGAGCACCGGGTTGTTCTTAGTGCGGCGGCTGAGCACCTGGATGACGCGGCGAATCTCCTTGTCGCGCCCGATGACCGGGTCCAGGCGCCCCTCCTGCGCCAGCTCCGTCAGGTCGCGCGAGTACTTCTGGAGCGCCTCGTACTTGCTCTCAGCGGCCTCGCTGTCCACACGATGGGTCCCACGCACGGCCTGCAGGGCCTGCAGGAGCTTCTCGTTGCTCAGCCCGGCCTGCGTCAGCAGCCGCGCCGCGGCGGTCTGGCCGTCCTCGACGATGGCCAGCAGCACATGCTCGCCGGCGATGTAGCTGTCGCCCATGCGCTGGGCGATGGTCCAGGCCAGGTCGAGCACGCGCTGTGTGTGCGGCGTGATGTAGACCTGCTGCTGATCGCCCGCGCCGGGGCCCGACACCTGCGGCCGGCTGCCCAGTTCGCGTTCGAGGCTGCCCACCAGGCCCGCACGGTTCACGCCGGCCTGGTCAAGCACCCGCGGCACGACGGCGCCGTCCTGTTCCAGAAAGGCGAGCAGGATGTGCTCGATGTCGAGTTGGCTATGCTTGTAGCGCTGCAGGATCTGCTGACTGGCAGACAGCGCCTGCTTGGCTTGATTGGTAAAGCGTTCGAAGTCCATCAGACATCATCGCTCTTCTCTTCCTCGGGCTCGAGGAAGTGTATCAATGCGTCCTTCGCAGTGAGGAGAACCTCGGGTGAACTCCAAGGGACCTCATCGAAGGTGATGGAACCGTCCTCTGCCTGTCGTCGCTGGTACCGCTTGACGTTCGCCAGTAGCAGCTGTGCTTGGCTGGCATCGGAACTGCTGCGCTTCTCGCCCTGGAAGATGCTCCCGTCGGCGTACTCCACCATCACCAGCGGTGCCTCCCTATGGTCAAACTGCTTGTCCCACAGAGTGTCGTACCGTGAGATGATCCCCTTCTTGAAGCACTTGCGCCACGCCGCAGCCGTGCCCCGCCAGGCGAGGCCGATAAGCACGCCGCCAAGGAGTGTCGCCCCGCCCATCAGGCATATGCGCTCGATGAAGGCGGTTGAGAACAGAAGGCGTCCAAACTCAGCCTCGGGGACACCCAGAGACACCGACACGGCGTACGCTCTAGCCCAAGGCTCGGTCGCAAGAAACGAGACCGCACTGACTATGAAGCTCAGCCCGAACTTGGCGAAGTCCGATCGGCCCGAGTCCTGTGCCTTCCACGCCGCCCAATCGAATGCGAGGAGCCCCAGATAGCCAGGCAGGATAAAGACCAAGAAGAACAGGAACACGCCGTTCAGCGCCGGCATCGTGGGTCACCACCTCTCTTGTGCAAGCTGGCTAGATCGCGACCTAGTGCCTGCGGCTACCCTTCTTGGTGACTGAGGCCTTCGCGCGGGGGGACCAGGGCAGCCTCGGCTTGCGCCCAGTGACCACGCTGTCCACGGCGGCCTTCTTCGGTCCGGCCTTCTTCGGGGCAGCCTTCTTCGGTGCAGCCTTCTTCGGTGCGACCTTCTTCGGTGCAGCCTTCCTCGGTGCGGCCTTCTTCGCTGCGGCTGCACAGCACTTCGCCATTGCGGTTCCCTCCCTCTTGATGACCTGCTCCGTCTCTGTTCCGTCACTTAGCCCATGCTACACAGCATCTTGCTCTAGCAGTTCCTTGGCCGCGTCTTCCCAATCGGGCGGCACGAGCACCAGCACCGGCTGGCTGATCGTCACGCCCAGGCCGCCGAGCGTGGCGATGTTGTTCGTCGGCAGGCGCACCGCCGGGATGTCACTGCCCTGCAGCAGCGCCACGCAGGCGTCCGCCTCGCCATCGGCCTCCAGCCCCAGGAAGCTGGCGACCGGCACCCACTCTTCACTCTTCTTCGGCGGCGGTGAGGTCAATCTCGGCATCCGACAGCAACTCCTTCGCCTCAGCCTGGTGGTCCGGCGGGACCAGTACTCTGACCGGCATCATCGGCCCGCCGAAGCCGTCGAACACGACGGGCGCCGCGGACGGCGGGAGGCGCACCACGGGGATGGCGCTGCCTTCGAGCAGCGAGACCACCATGTCGGCCTCGATATCCGCATCATGCGCCGATCGCTGCCACACCACGACCCAGTCACGCGCCTGGTTGTCGGCCATGGCCGACCTCCTCTCAGCCCTGGTGCTCCACTTCCTCGATCTGTATCTCGATCCGGTGCCGCTCGGGGGCCGGGTTCAGTTGCAGCGGCCCGTGGTCGCGCTCGTACGTCAACCGCTCGATCTGTGCCTGCAGCTCGGCGATCTGGTCCAGCAGCTTGAGCACCAGGTCCACGCCCGCCAGGTTCACGCCCATCTCCTGGGTCAGGCGCTGGATCTGGCGCAGACGCTCGATGTCGCGCTCGGAATACAGGCGCAGGCCCTGGGGCGTCCGCTGGGGGCGCACCAGGCCCACGCGCTCGTACATGCGCAGGGTCTGCGGATGGGCCGCGATCAGCCGCGCGGCGACGGATATGTAATAGACGGGTTCGTCTTGGCTCGGCCTGTTCATCCTTGTCATCCTCCGTCAGAGACGGGGTTCGTCGTCATCTCGTCGTGGGAGGGGTCACCGACCCCGACAGGGCGCGTCGTCGTGTCGTCGTGGGAGGGGTCACCGACCCCGACAGGTCTGTCGCGGTCGGTGACCGCTCCCACGTGTCACCTGTCACGTGTAACCTGTCACCTGGCACTTGCCACTCGTCACTTGCCTTCCAGACCCTCGCGCACATCCTCTTCCCAGGTCTGGCCAAACTCCTCCAGCAGCTCCTTCTGGCGCTTGCTCAGGCGCTTGGGGGCCACGAGGTAGGCCTCGACGTACTCGTCGCCGCGCCCACCGTTGGTCGTCGGAGCGCCCTGACCGCGCAGGCGGAACTTCTGCCCTGTCTGCGTGCCCGCCGGGATCGTCAGCGTCACCTTGCCATCCACTGTCGGGACGGCGATCTTGTCGCCCAGCGAGGCCTCCACGAAGGTGATGGGCACCTTGACATGGATGTCATCGCCCTCGCGCTGGAACAGCTTGTGCGGGCGGACCTGCAGCACGAGGATCAGGTCGCCATCCGGCCCGCCCCGCGCGCCCCGACCACCTTCGCCCGCCAGCCGGATCTTGCTGCCGGTGTTCACGCCCGCAGGGATCTTCACATTGATGCGGCGGGTGCGCAGGGCCTCGCCGCCGCCGGCGCACTTGGTGCAGCGGCTCTTGATCTGCTGGCCGGTGCCCTGGCACGTCGGGCACGCGGTCGCGAAGCCCATGAAGCCGCCCTGGCCCTGCCCGGTGCCCTTGCACGTGGGGCAGGTGACCGTCTGGCCGCCGACGCCGCCGCACTCGGGGCAGCGGTCGGCGATGCTCAGCGTCATGGCCTTCTGGCCGCCATGGATGGCCTCATCGAACTCGATCGGCAACTCGTGGAGGATGTCCTGCCCGCGCTCGGGGCCCGGCGGATGCACACCGACACGCTGCCGGCCGCCCCCGCCGGTCCGCATCTGGCCGAACAGGTCGCCGAACAGGTCGGCAAAGCTCCCCGCGCCATACTGCTGGTAGACGAAGTTGCCGAAGTCCCCGCCCTGCCACTGGCCGGACTGCTGGGCCTGCTGCCAGGCCGCGCCGTACTGGTCATACTTGGCGCGCTTCTCCGCGTCGCTCAGGACCTCGTAGGCCTGGCTGATGCGCTTGAAGCGTTCTTCCGCCTCGGCGTTGCCCGGGTTGACGTCCGGGTGGTGCTTGCGCGCGAGCTTGCGGTAGGCGCTCTTGATCTCTTTGTCCGAGGCTCCCCGGCTGACGCCGAGGACCTCGTAGAAGTCCTGCTCGTTGGGCATGATGTGCCTTGCTGTTCGTGGCGGCGCCCTTCGCGGCGCCCGTGGGCGCCATGGGTCGCGCCGCTATCCTGTTACGACCTCAATCCGCCGCGCCGCCGCCTCTGCCTTCCGGCCGACGGTGATGTGCAACTCGCCGTCCTTCAGACTCGCCGTCACCTGCGACAGGTCGGCCTCCTCGGGCAGCGGCATCGTGCGGGCGAAGGGGCCGTACGCCCGCTCCTGCCGCAACACCCGCCTCTCTCCTGCCTCAGGCGCCCGCTTATCACCGGTCACGACCAGCGCCCCGTGCTCCGCCTGCACATTCAGGCTCTCGCGCGTCACGCCTGGCAGATCCAGGGCCACATGGAAGCCCTCCGCGTCCGCGGCGAAGTCCAGCGGCGGCGCCAGGGCCGCCTGGCGGCTCGGCTGCCGCTGGGTGGCCAGGCGGAACGCCTGGTCCATCCGCGCCCGCAGCTCCCTGATCTCTCGTCGTCCGTCCCAGAAGGTGTCCACGTATCGTTCTCCTGCTCGGTAGCGGCGCCATTCATGGCGCCCACGGCGACACTGCCGACAACGCCTACGACGGCGCGATGAATCGCGCCACTACATGCCTCGGCCTGGCTTGTGTACGGTGACCGTCAGCACGCCATCCTTCAACGCTGCCGACAACTCCTCGTGGTCGGTGGTCGGCAACGCCAGGGAGCGCTTGAACTGCCCGCTTGGGCGTTCGCGGCGGAAGAACCGCTGCTGTGCGTCCTCGCGACT
This sequence comes from bacterium, assembly GCA_021372615.1. Taxonomy (NCBI): domain Bacteria; species bacterium. The sequence goes on from JAJFUB010000092.1 coordinate 24,538, forward strand.
GGTGCGCCGCTCCCCGGCGATGGTCAGCAGGTTCCCCTGCAGCTCCACCGCGATATCCTCGCGGGCCATGCCGGGCAGCTCGACCGTGATGGTCAGGCCCTCGGGCGTGCTCACCACGTCCAGCGGCGGCGCGAAGCCCTCGGCGGGCCGAGGCGCCTGACTGACGCCCGCGTCCAGCATCCGATAGAGCCGGCGGCGCAAGTCCAGAAAGCTGTCGAAAGCGTCACTCATGTCACGATCTCTCCGTGCGGCTGCGGGTGTCGGCGGGGCCCGTCCCACGGGGCAGGACACCCGCCGACTCCGTCACAGCCCCGTCATCCCCGCTCCGCCGTGGCCGTCGTTCCCGCCTTACCGTTCCCGCCGTTGCCTTCCTACTTCTCGTCCTCGGCCTCGAACTCGGCGTCAATCACGTCGCCATGCTGGCTCGGGCCACTGGCCGGGCCGCCGGTCGTGCCCTCGGCCTGCTGGGCGTCGGGGGCCGGGCCGGCCTGCTCGTACATCCGCTGCGACACGGCGGCGAAGGCCTGTTGGGCGTCATCTATGGCCGCGCGAATGGCCCCGGCATCCTCGCCCTTGGCCGCCTCGCGGATGGCCTCGATCTTGGCCTTGATGCTCTCGGCTTCCGCCGACGGCACCTTGTCACCGAGGTCCTTGAGCGTCTTCTCAAGCTGGTAGGCCATCTGGTCGGCCATGTTGCGGGCCTCGGCCAGCTCGCGGAACTTCTCGTCCTCGGCCTTGTGGCTCTCGGCCTGGTCCACCATGCTGCTGACTTCGTCGTCGGACAGGGCGCCCGAGCCGGTGATCGTGATCTTCTGCTCCGAGCTGGTCGCCTTGTCCTTGGCGGCGACGTTCAGGATGCCGTTGCTGTCCAGATCGAAGGTGACCTCGATCTGCGGGATGCCCCGCGGGGCCGGCGGGATGCCGGTCAGGTGGAACTTGCCGAGCGACTTGTTCTGGCTGGCCCGCGACCGCTCGCCCTGGAGCACGTGCACCTCGACGGTGGTCTGCATGTCCGACGCGGTGCTGTAGGTCCGCGTCTGGCGGGTCGGCACGCTGGTGTTGCGCGGGATCACGATATCGAACACGTCGCCCAGGGTCTCCACGCCCAGCGTCAGCGGCGTGACATCCACCAGCACCATGTCCTGGCCCTTGCCGGTCAGGACGGCGGCCTGGATGGCGGCGCCGACGGCCACGACTTCGTCGGGGTTGATGCCCTTCTTGGGCTCTCTGCCGGTGAGCTTCTTGACCAGTTCCTGCACCGCCGGGATGCGGGTGGAGCCGCCGACCAGCAGCACCTCGTCAATCTTCTCCTTGGTGATGCCGGCCTCGCGGATGGTGATCTCCACATGCTCCGCGGTCCGCTCGATCAGGTCGCCGATCAGCTCCTCGAGCTTGGCGCGGGTCAGCGTCATCTCCAGATGCTTGGGGCCCTCGCCCTCGACGTTGGTGATGAAGGGCAGGCTGATGCTGGTCTGCACGGTGCTGGACAGCTCGATCTTGGCGCGCTCAGCGGCGTCCTTGAGCCGCTGGAGGGCCTGGCGGTCCTTGCGCAGGTCAATGCCGGTCTCTTTCTTGAACTCCTCGGCCAGGTAGTCCATAACGCGCTGGTCGAAGTCGTCGCCACCCAGATGGGTGTCGCCATGGGTTGCCAGGACTTCGTAGAAGTCCCGCTCGTCGCCCTTGCCGATCTCGACATCCAGGATGGAGACATCGAAGGTGCCGCCGCCGAGGTCGTAGACCAGGATGGTGGCTTCCTTCTGCTGCTTGTCGCGCTCCTGCTGGCCATACGCCAGGGCGGCCGCGGTCGGCTCGTTGATGATGCGCAGGACTTCCAGGCCGGCGATCTCGCCCGCTTGCTTGGTCGCCGTGCGCTGCGTATCATTGAAGTATGCGGGCACGGTGATGACGGCCTGCGTGATCTTCTCGCCCAGGTAAGCTTCGGCGTCGTCCTTGAGCTTGCTGAGGATCATGGCCGAGATCTGCTCGGGCGAGTAGTCCTTGCCGTCAATGGTCGTGGCGTCACGGGTGCCCATCTTGCGCTTGATGGAACTCACCGTGCGCTCCGGGTTGAGCACCGCTTGCCGCTTGGCCTGCTGGCCCACGAGCCGCTCGCCGGTCTTGGAGAAGTGCACCACCGACGGGGTCGTGCGGCCACCCTCCGGGTTGATGATGACGGTGGTGTCGCCTGCCTCGACGACCGCGACGCAGGAGTTGGTGGTGCCCAGGTCAATGCCAATAGCCTTAGCCATAACAGATCCTCACCCTCAATATGCAAGTGGCCGCCTCGTCGGAGACGTGTGCGGCCCCAGATCCGCAGGGACCGGGACGGCCCTGCGGCACTTTACTTGTGTCCAGCATAGCACTTGAGTGCATTGCTGTCAATGCTCTTTATCAGGAGACTGCACCGTCGCCGTCGGAGCCCGGAAGGCCGACTCAACCCAGGTACCAGCGTCAGCTCCCTGCCCCCGGCGGAATCGTGGGATACCCCGTAGGGGCGGGGCCCCGCGACCGATGCGTCCTTATCATGTCCTCCACCCGTGTCGTCGGTGGTGGGCCGCGCCTCCGGCGCTGACAATGTCGGAACTACCACCTACACTGGGGAGGAGAACGGATGCGGGAGGCGAAGATGTATCACAACTCTGACCTCAAGGGAGGGTGTGTGCATGAGGCGTGGCTTCACACTCATTGAGCTTCTGGTCGTCATCGCCATCATCGCGATCTTGGCAGCCATCCTCTTTCCCGTCTTCGCCAAGGCCCGCGAGAAGGCCCGGCAGTCAAGCTGTCTGAGCAACGTCAAGCAGATCGTGCTCGGCGCTGCGCAGTACTGCCAGGACTACGACGAGAAGATCCTGCCCGCGCTCACCCGCGCGACGGGCAACCCGATCTGGACGTCACTCATCTATCCGTACGTCAAGAACGAGCAGGTCTTTGCCTGCCCCAGTTGCTCCACTCACCGCATTACCTGGTACGCCGACGCCAACCGGGGCTGGTTGTCCGTCGGTGAGAACTGGGTCTTCTCGATCGACAATGGCGCCCGCGCGCTGGGTGACGTCCAGTATCCCGCGCAAGGCGTACAGTTCGCCGACACGATGAGCGGCGACGCGGCCTCTGGCTGGCGAGGCTACGAGTTTCAGGGCACCTGGACCCCCTACGTGGACGTCGCCGAAGGTGTCTCCCCGCGGCACAACGACGGGGCCAACCTGGGGTTCATAGACGGTCATGCCAAGTGGATGAGCCGCGGCGCCATCGTCGGCCGCCAAGGCATCTATACCGGCTGGCCCATGTAGGCGGGGGGGCTTTGCGCGCCCGATCCGCCGCTCGCAGTGCTAACTGCGGGCGGGTTGTCGTGAGTCGTGAACACACACTACGGAGGTCTGGCAAATGCGACGTGGCTTCACACTCATCGAGCTGTTGGTCGTCATCGCCATCATCGCCATCCTGGCTGCGATCCTGTTCCCCGTCTTCGCCAAGGCACGGGAGAAGGCGCGCCAGAGCAGTTGTCTGAGTAACGTCAAGCAGTTGGCCATCGCGGCCTTCACCTACGCCCAGGACTATGACGAGCGTACGCTGCCGTACTCGCAACTGGACAGCGGCGGCGGTTACCGCTGGTACCATCTCGTGGAGCCGTACGTCAAGAACACCCAGGTCCTGAAGTGCCCATCCCACAACCCCACCAACATGGCGCAGACCTCCAACTTGCCCATCGGCTATGGCATCAACCGCAATGCCGGTACGCTGAACTACTCGTCGGGCGGCCCCTCGCTGGCGACGATGCAGCACCCCGCGGAGACCGGCATGTTCGCGGACACCCGCGGGGGCCCGGGAGACGGCACCAATGACGAGTCTTACTCATTCGGAACGTTCTACAACGCGGGCAACAACGTCTACTGGGGCGACGTGATCTCCAGTCGTCACAACGAAGGGTGCAATGTCGGCTTCTACGACGGCCACGCCAAGTGGATGGCGCACAACGGCATCTACCAGAAGCTGCGGTTTGACTTCAACTAAGGCCGCAGCACCGATCACGGTCGGACAGCAGTGGGCCGCCAGTGCGCTGGCGGCTCACTGACTCACGTCGGCCCGCTGGAGGCAACATATGACGCGCCATGTCTGGGCCGGGCTCGTACTGGCTGTGGTCTGTGGGCCCGCCCTCGCACAGGAGGCGGCCAACATGACCGGCCTCAAGTCCCACCCCTGCGCTCTCGTCAACGCCGGAACGCTGGCGTTGCTGCGGGCCAAGGCCGCAGACGCGACCCCGAACGCTTTTGGGTTCGAGACGGCCGCCATCTGGGCGGAGCTGAAGGCCCGGGCCGACCGGCTTGCCGCGGCGCCGACGTACAGCTACAAGGTGAACTGCCCCGGCGAGAATCGTGTGACGCTGGATACCTTCGAGTACACACTTTCGGACCAGACCCCGCCGAAGCACGACAAGAGCCCCAACTATCCGCCGTGGACAGCGATGTTCCAGGAGAACGAGGGGAGCATCACCACCCGCCTGGTCGCCTTCAGCTTTGCGTATCTGGTCACCGGCGCCCCGGAGTACTTCGAGAAGGCCAAGGAGATTGCCCTGCACCTGGCCCACTGGGACCAATGGACTGACCCCAGCTACGGAGCCGGGCGCATCAAGGCGTGCCTGGACACCGGCCACTGCATGTACGCCACCGGGCTGTTCTATGACTGGTGCTACGACCGGCTGACGGAAGCGGAACGGACACTCCTGCGCGAGGCCATCGTCAACAAGGGTATCATCCCCGCGCTGGGCTACGTGGACCACTACCCTTCGGACACAAACGGCTACGCGGTCATCACCGCCGGGGCGGGTCTGGCGGCGCTGGCCATCCGCCCGGAGGAGCCGCGGGGGGGCGAGTTCCTGCAGGCCTGCCTGGACAAGACGCGGGTGTCGCTGGACCACGGCGGCAAGGATGGCGGGATGTTCGAGGGGCCGATGTACGGCACTTACCTGATGGACTCCTTCGCACTGTTCTTCGATGGCCTCATCTCGGCGCAGGTCCAGCACGATCTGTTCGATCACCCGTACCTCAAGACGATGGACAAGTACTGCGTGGGGATGCTGGCGCCGGACACGAGACAGATCCCGTGCTTCTCCGATGGCAGCCCCGGCATCGCCGTCCCCCGGCTCATGAGCATCCTCGCCCAACGCGGCAGCACTGACGCCGCCTGGTACCTGCAGACCATCGGCGCGGTGAAGCCCGAGAAGATCTACGACTTCATCCGCTTCGACGCAAGCAAGCTCAAGCCGGTGCAGCCGACCTGGAACCCGTCGGTGGCCTGCCTGGACATCGGCTATGCCTCCTTGCGCGACAGCTTCAATGCCCAGGCCCCGAGCCTGTTCTTCAAGTCCGGCCCGACGACCAACAGCATCGGCCACAACCACTACGACCACAACGCTTTCGTCATCAGCTATGGCGGGCAGTGGATCATCCCTGACCGCGGCTACCACGACTTCTACGCCCCGGCCCGGCGGAAGTTCAGCCTCGGGAGCCTGGGCCACTGCACGGTAGTCCTCGACGCGGATGACGCATACTTCCACGATCAGACCGTTCCCGCTCCCGGGCATGAGCAGGTCTGCCTGGCCGGAGGACAGATCGTGGACTTCTTCGGCGGCCAGCACTTCGACTTCGTCAAGGGCCGAGCCGGCGACACCTACAGCAAGGGCGAGCCGAAAGTGCTGAGCCGGTTCGACCGTAGCATCATCTACCTGAAGCCCGACGCGTTCGTCATCCGCGACCAACTGGCCGCGCCGCTGCCGCACCGCTTCAGCTTCCTGCTCCATTGCGACGGCAACGGGGACATCGAGCCGGCAGGGGATCACTTCCTCGTGACCCGGGGCAACGCCCAGGTGTGGGCACAGACGGTCTCCCCCACCCCGACCCAGGCGCACGTCGAGACCTACCCGGGCGCCGAAGGCTACGGCTCCTTCCTGCGGGTGGAGACTGAGCCTACGGCGACCGCGGGCTTCGTGACCGTGCTCATTCCCCGGCCGTGGCAGAGCGAGAACTACCTGCGCAATGGCGGCTTCGAGAAGGGCATGGCGGGCTGGGCTCCCCGGGCGAATGAGGACCTCCCGAACCACAGGATCGAGACCGAGGGTGTCGCCGAGGGCAAGCAGTGCGCCAGTATCGAGAAGAGCGGCTACTACTACTCCGACAGGTTCGGGTTGCCCGCAGGGACCGCCGTGACCGCGACGGTGCAGGTGCGCACCACTCCCCTGCCCCAGGGCCAGGGCGCCACGATGACCCTGTACTTCTGGCGCGGGGGCAAGGCCTTTGCCAACAAGCGTGTCGGCCCCTTTGCGGACACGGTCTGGACGGAGCACACGCTGACGGCCAAGGTCCCCGAAGGCACCGAGGAGGCCAGCCTTGCCCTGGAGTTCTTCGCCCCTGGCAAGGGCTCGTTCGACCACGTGCGCCTGAGCACAGACTTGCCGGTGGTCAAGACGATCGAGCCGCAGGTGAAGCGTCTGGCGGATGAAGTGCTCGACCTCACCACCGGTCAGGACCGCTTCCTGGTGTCGTTTGGCGAGGCCGGCAAGATGCGCGAGGTGGCGGGGATCAAGAGCGACGGCGAAGCGGCTGTTGTGGCCTTCGTGGGTGGCAAGGTCGTGCGGGGGTTCGTCGTGGGCGGCACGGTCCTGGAGTATCAAAGCCGGCGGGTCATAGCGCAGGACAAGGCGGGCACGGCGGAGGCGGACCTGTAGGGCACGGTCGCCGCCAGAACCGACGAGGCCCGCCATGGTGGCGGGCCTTCTGGCAATAGCCTATCCCAAGAAAGCCGGAACTCGCCCTGACTGTCTAGCTCTTGCCGGTGGGGGTTGGAGATGCTCTCCGTTGGGGGTCGTGACGGCCTATCCCAGTGTTCACCGACTAACGAGCGGGGCGAGTCCGGCCTGAGGATGTGTTGGTGCTATGCTGTAGCACTCCTTCCTCTCGGAGCCCGGTTGTGCGACCCGGTCTCAGAGACCTACGGCATGGATTGTCAGGGCGCTACACTCTCTCTGTTCGTCTCGATTCTACCCACCTGCGTTGCGCCCGAAACCTCGCTGCGAGGGTCGGGCCGGCAGGAGATAAGACGGCGCGAAGCGAAGCACTCTGAGTGACCAATCGTGGGCCAGCGAGCGTGAGGTGAGCCGTGGCACAACTGACCTGCAGCAAGTGCAGCCGGGAGCAGCCGGCGACGCCCGGCCTGACGCAGTGCGTGTACTGCGGAGCCGCGCTGACGGAGGCAGAGACGACGCCGGCTGACGAGCCCGTACCCCAGGTGTCGGCTTCTCCGGCGGCCCCCACCGTCCCGCCGGCCGCCGAGGAGCCCGTCCCTGAAGGGAAGCGGCGCTGCGAGGGTTGCGGCGAGGTTCTATACGCGACCGAGCGGCGATGCTGGCGGTGTGGTAGGGAGCTACCGCCGGAGGTCGCCGAGGAGCCTGTCACGGCCGAGCCTGCGCCGCCTGCGCCGATCCCGGTAGCTGCCCCATCCGCGCTCCCTGCCGCAGCCACACCTCCACCTGTGACGCCGACAGCCGTGCCTGCCCCGCCCCTGGACCCCGCCGCCCAGGCCCTCGGCATCTGGTCGCTCGTGCTGGCCCTGCTCGGCTTCGTCTGCTGCCCTCCCATCATCCCCAGCATCATCGCCATCGTGCTCGGCGTGAAGGCGAGGAAGCGTGGGGCTTCGCCCCTGGGGATCGCCGGGATAGTCATCGGGGTCGTCGGCCTGGTGATCTACGTCCCGACGCTGCTGCTCGTTCTCATCGGCCTGTTCGCCGCCGGTACCCCCACCCCCGAAGCCACGAGTTGGCTGTGGAGTCTGCCATGTCCCTTCGCATGAGGTGCCTGCTTCCTTGCTGTCTGGCGATGCTCGCGGCCACCGTGGCCTGGACCAGGGAGCCCGGTCCCGCCGCGCACGCCGGGGACGAACATGCTGCCGGTGCGACGCAACTGCTGCCGCGCGACGCGGACTGGGCGCCGTTCCGCCTGCTCGAGGGCCAGGCGCAGTACCTCCCCGCTGCCATCCGGGCGACACGGAACCCATCTGAGCTGCGCTGCCGCGCGCTGTTCACACTCGGCGTGCTCGGCCTGCCAGAGGGCATCACGCCAGTGCGGGCGTGTCTGCACGATCTCGACCGCGCCGTCCGCATGCAGGCGGCCGTATCACTGGCGCTGCTCTATCGGGCAGACGGCCTGCCGGGCAGCGCGGTGGCTCTGCGCGAGGGGCCCGCATGGCTCCGCTTCTATGCCCTGTATGGACTGTGGCGGCTGGACAGCAACCGGTCACGCCAGGCCCTGCGTGACAGCCGCCCCTATCTGTCCGGCTTCCTGCTGCAGACTCTGGACCGGGCGTTGGCAACCCGCCCCCGCTTCCGCTGCAACAACACGCGCTCCGGCGCGCCTGATGAGAAGCTGCCGGCCTACCGGGTGTGGGATGCAGTCAGCGGCGCCTTCGTGCGCGAGTGCGACCTGTGGTGGCACAAGGGCGACTACGAGCAGTGCATCCGCGCGCAGTGGACAGCCATCTACTTCGACCCGGAGTACGTGGATCTGTACACCAACATCGCGTGGCTGCAGTGGAGCATGGGGCGGCACGCGGAGGCGATCAGCACTTACCGACAGTGCATCGGCACCAACCCGAGGAGCTGGGTCGCGCACCAGTCGCTGGGCGAGTACTACTGGCGGCACGGCCAGAAGCTCGTGGCCGTGAAGTACCTGCAGCGCGCCGCGGACCTCGGCAGCCCGGCCGTCCCGCGCCGCGCCCTGGGGCACGCCTACCGTGATCTTGGGCAGGCCGACAACGCGAGGCAGGTGTGGCGGGACATCCTGAAGCTGGACCCTAACGACCCCATCGCGCTGCGGGAACTGCAGAGGGCGAAGTAGCGCGCACACCTCCTCTCGCGGACGCCGGAGGCGAGTGATGGCGATGAGCCACGGCTTCGGTTGCTTCATTGGGGGCCTGGTGGGGGCGGTGGTGGGCTTTCTCGTCGGTGTGTTCGGGTATCTGGGGCTCTTCTATCTCATCTTCATGCTACCCAGCGGCACACCCTTCCGCCATATGGACCAGGGCGCGATCCCCGTCGTGTTCTTCGGCCCTCTCGGGACCATCGTCGGCGGCGTGGTCGTCGGTCTGGTGGTCCGCAGACGGCTCTCACAACCACCGCAACAGCCCGGGTAGCGCGCCCCCCATTCCCCGCTCCGTCCACCGGCCATTTGTGTGGCCGTTTGGGCCCCTAACGACCTGCTTTGTACATACTTCCGGACGGAAACATGGACTTCGCTGGACCAAGGAGGATTCCCCTTGACTCTGCGACCGGGGAGGGCTAATGTACCCGCACCCCCAGCGGATTGGGAGCTTGACGGCCTCTCGAGGAGCCTTTTCGATGAACCTCCCTGCAGCCCTGGCCGGTCGTGAAATCGTCAAGCGAGATGGTAGCCGCGCCCCCTTTGATGCCCTCCGCATCAGGAACGCCATCATCAAGGCCGGGAAGGCCACCGGCGAGTTCAACGAGCAAACGGCCGAGAAGCTCACCCACAAGATTCTGAAGGTCATCCTGCACCGCGTCTGGACGAGCGAGCCCTCTGTCGAGGACATCCAGGACATTGTCGAACAGGTCCTCATCGAGGCCGACTACCTCGCCACTGCCCGCGCGTACATCGTCTACCGCGAACAGCGGCGGCGCGTGCGCGAGGACAAGCGGGCCATGGTGGACGCCGTGTCCTCGGTCAACGAGTATCTGGAGCAGGCCGACTGGCGCGTGCATGCCAACGCCAATCAGGGGTACTCGCTGGGCGGGCTGATCCTCAACGTCGCCGGGAAGGTGACTGCCAACTACTGGCTGTCTGAGGTCTACCCGCGCGAGATCGGGGAGGCCCACCGCGCCGGGGACTTCCACATCCATGACCTCGACATGCTGGCCGGCTACTGCGCCGGCTGGTCGCTCAAGCAGCTGCTGGTCGAGGGGTTCAACGGCGTGCAGGGCAAGGTGGAGGCCGGGCCACCGAAGCACCTGTCCAGCGCTGTGGGGCAGATGGTCAACTTCCTGGGCACTCTGCAGAATGAGTGGGCCGGCGCGCAGGCGTTCAGCTCCTTCGACACCTACCTGGCGCCGTTCGTGCGCAAGGACAACCTGCGCTACGACGAAGTCGTCCAGAGCATCCAGGAGTTCATCTACAACCTCAACGTCCCATCGCGCTGGGGCACGCAGACGCCCTTCACGAACGTGACGCTGGACTGGACGTGCCCGGACGATTTGCGCGACACGCAGCCGATCATCGGCGGCGAGTACATGGACTTCACGTACGGTGAGCTGAGCGAGGAGATGTCGCTCATCAACCGGGCGTTCATTGAGGTCATGACCGCCGGCGACCGGCGCGGGCGGGTCTTCACCTTCCCCATCCCGACCTACAACATCACCCGCGACTTCGACTGGGACCATCCGAACACCACCCCGCTGTTCGCCATGACCGCGCGGTACGGCACGCCCTACTTCCAGAACTTCATCAACTCTGACCTCTCGCCCCACATGGTCCGCTCGATGTGCTGCCGGCTGCAACTGGACCTCCGGGAACTGCTCAAGCGCGGCAACGGTCTGTTCGGGTCGGCGGAGCAGACCGGTTCGCTCGGCGTCGTCACCATCAACTGTGCGCGGCTGGGCTACCTGGCGAAGGGTGACAAGGACGCCTTCTACCGCCGGCTGGACATCCTGCTGTGCCTGGCACGGGATAGCCTGGAGATCAAGCGCAAGACGGTGGAGCGCTGCATTGGCAACCACCTCCTGCCCTATACGGCGCGCTACCTGGGGACACTGCGCAACCACTTCTCCACCATCGGGATCAACGGGGTCAACGAAGCGATCCTGAACTTCACCGACGGCGCGGAGGACATCACGACCGAGGCCGGATACGCCTTCGCCCGCGACCTGCTCGTGCACGTCCGCGAGCGCATGGTGGAGTTCCAGCAAGAGACCGGGCACCTGTATAACATGGAGGCGACGCCGGCCGAGGGGGCGACCTACCGCTTCGCCCGCGAAGACCGCAAGCGCTTCCCTGACATCATCCAGGCGGGGCCGGACAACGCGCCGTACTACACCAACTCCACGCAGCTCCCCGTCGGCCATACCGATGACCCGTTCAAGGCGCTCGCCCACCAGGAGGAGTTGCAGGGCCTGTATACCGGCGGGACGGTGTTCCACCTGTACATGGCCGAGGAGATCAGCAGCCCGACGGCCTGCAAGAACCTGGTGCGGCGGTGCCTGGAGAAGTTCCGCATCCCGTATCTCACGATCACGCCGACCTTCTCGATCTGCCCGCGCCATGGCTACATCGCCGGGTCGTACGAGTTCTGCCCGCAGTGCGATGAGGAGTTGCTGTCGAAGAAGATGACGGAGAAGACCGCATCCGGATAGCAGGAGCAAAGGGCGTCTAGTCCCGGGATCGCAGCAGGAACCGCACCCTACACCGCAGAAACAGTCCTGACACGAGGCGAGAACATGCCCAAGGAAGAACCCCACCTGATCGAGCTGGACGACAAGGAGCGCACGCGCTGCGAAGTCTGGAGCCGCGTGATGGGCTATTACCGGCCCGTCTCGGCCTGGAATGCCGGCAAGCAGAGCGAGCAGGCCGAGCGACTCACGTTCCGCGAGCCCCCGGCGGCGATGATCGAACCGACGGGACAGATGAAGCTTGGAGTGTGAGCCTCCCCCCGCGTCCCCTCTCCCCGCCGGAGAGGCGAGCAAGGCAGCAGCGTTCCGCGTCGGTGGCCTGATCCCCCTGACCACCGTGGAGTGGGAAGGGCGTCTGGCCGCCGTCGTGTTCGCCCAAGGCTGTCCCTGGCGCTGCCGCTATTGCCACAACACCTCTCTCGTCCCCCCCAATGGCACGCTGGTCCCCTGGGAAGAGGTCATGGACCTGCTCCACGATCGCGTCGGGTTGGTGGATGGCGTCGTCTTCAGCGGCGGCGAGCCGACGGCCCAGGCCGCCCTGCCTGACGCCATCGCCGCGGCGGGCGCCCTCGGCTATCAGATCGCCCTGCACACCAATGGTGGCAATCCGAAGCTGCTTGGCGAGTTACTCGAGTGGGGACTACTCGACTACGTAGCCATGGACGTGAAGGGGCCGTTCAGCCGCTACCATGAGATCACGCGGCGACGCGGCAGCGGGCGCAAGGCCCAGGAGAGTGTCAGCGCCATCATCCGCTCGGGCGTCGCCTACGAGTTCCGCACGACCTACCACTCGGACTTGCTGAGTGACGACGAAGTGCTCGACGTGGCGGAGGACCTGGCGTGGCGGGGGGCGACCAGTTACTTCATCCAGCGTTACCGCTGGGAGGGGACGGGCGACATGCCGCTGGCCCTGACACCGAGCCGGGCGCTGCCGGAGTCCTTGCTGGCGAAGCTGGCGGGGATGTTCGAGCGTTTCGGCGTGCGCAGTTAGCCCCCTCCCCCACCCCCCGACCTCCGCCCCCTACACCAGGTAGATCTCCAGGCCGCCGAGCGGCTGACTGATCATCTCGTCCTGCCACAACGGGTGCGGCATGAAGCTGTGCTCAATCAACTCCCGCGCCAGAAGCACCAGGCCGCCGTGCCACTCCGCGCCTCGCGCCCGCTCCAGTGCCGCCGCCAGCTCGTACAGCGCGGCGCCGTCTATGCCCTGACACGTATGGATCAGGTTCTGCTGCTCAGGCAGGGACTCGATCGTCGCGAGAATCTCGTTGGTCGCGTACATGAACCGACCGGAGTCGCGCCTCACCTGCACCTGGCGCCGGGACCGTAGTAGCCCGACAATCTCCTCTTGGAAAAGCTCCGCCAGGTCCTCGGGCCCGATGATGATCTTGGGCTCCCAGTACTCCGGCCCCAGATCGTTCTCCAGCCGCAGCAGGCGGCGGACGTAGTCGGTACTGCACGGGCGGACGTTGGCCAGCACAAAGTCGTCGAAGCTCATCTCATCGCGCGCCCGGGCCAGCAGATTCGGCTCGCTGGCGCAGAAGAAGTTCGCGCACTTGACGGGCTTCCAGTCCTCGGCGAGGCACGCCTCGTGGTGGAAGATGCACCGCGGGGGGGCCATCTTGCGCCCGCGGAAGCGGAAGCTCGCACGGCCCTGCGACAGGGTCGTCAGGGCCGCCTCGCCCCCGGGGAACTGCCGCATGCAGCGCAGCAGGTTTGACCGCACAGCGCTGTATAGCAGCAGGCGGCTCATGCCCTCGCAGGTCAGGGGGAAGTCGCCGCCCATGTACTGCACGAACATGTGGAGGTCGGTGAGGCGTTGCTGCAACTCGGGCAGGCGGGCGCGGTCCTCATCCGCCAGGTTGGCCTCGGACAGCAGTTGGGCGACCTTGCCGGCCACCTGCAGGTCGGCGGCAATCTCCTCGCGCCGCAGGCGCAGGCCCTCGCGTAGCCGCCCCCCGAAGTCCGGGTCCATGAGCAGGCCCTTGTAGACCCGCCGCAGGCCCTGGCTGCCCATCATGGTGCCCTGGTGGCAGCAGTTCTGACGGCACGCGCCGCATACCTCGTGCGTGAGTCGCGCGAGGGTGCTCCGCGCCGCCGCGATGCGCTCACGCAGGGCGCTCATCCGGCGCCTCCATCGCGTATTGCGCCACAATCGTCTCCTGCACCCGGCACCCCAGCCCGGGGCCGTCAGGCACCCCCACGAAGCCACGGGCGAAATCCAGCGGGGGCGTGAGCAACTCGGCCAGCGGGGAGCGCATCGGCTCGACCTGCAGCGGGCCCACATGCCAGTAGGCCGCCGCCAGGTGCGCCGCCGCCGCCTGTGCCAGCGGCGAGGGGCCGTTGTGCAGCGTCATGCGCACGCCGTGCCGCTGCGCCAGGTCCGCCAGTCGCCGGGCCCCCGACAGCCCGCCACAGCGGCGCACATCAGCAACCAGGATGTCCAGCGCCTCCGCCTCCAGGGCCTGCGCGTGGTCAGCCAGCGTCACCAGCCCGCGCCCCCCGGCCAGTCCCGTGCCGAGGGTCCGGCGTAGGTCTGCGTGATCTTCCCAGCGCCCGGCCGGGAGCGGGCTCTCATACCAGAAGCCCTCGACCTGCTCGATGGCCTCCCCCACCTGGCGAGCAGCAGCGAGATCGCCATATCCCCCGCCGGCATCGGCCATGAGCGGCGTGGACTCACCGACGGCCCGCCGGACCCGGTGGATGGCGGGGACATCCTGTGCGGCGTCGCCCGACAGCGCCAGTTCGACCGCGCCGAACTGCGCCGCCAGGGCCTTGGCCGTCGCCGGCAGGTCGTCCTGCCCGACGCGCAGCCCCCCCGCGTAGCAGTCCAGGCGTCGCGTGCGCAGTCCGCCGGCCAGTCGGTGGCAGGGCACCCCGAGCTTCCGCCCGGCAAGGTCCCACAGCGCCACATCGACCGCTCCCAGCACGGCCATGTAGTCTCCGAGCGGGTCGGGCTGGTACTCGTTCAACAGGGCGATCAGTCGCTGCCAGGTGAGGCCGAAGTCGAGGGGGTCGGTGTGGGTGACAGCATCGCCGAAGAAGTCCACGGCGGCGACCAAGACATCGGTATCGGCCAGCTCGGCCTCACCGTAGGCCACGTCATCGTCGGAGATGACGCGCACCAGGAGGAGGCTGCCGACGCTCGCGGCGTCGCAGGGAATCTGCAGCAGAACCGGCTCCAGCCTGACCATCCGCATCGCTCGCTTCGTCGTGGGTCAATGTGTCTGCGCACATAGTACGGCCAACGGGCGGCACGGTCAACCGGGTCCGCGCGTGCGAGTCGCAGGTGCCGCTGCTTGCGACGTCGAAGCGCCTCCTGCCGCACTCAAAGACGCCCTATTGTCACAGGAGTTTCCTTCATGTCTGCCAATGTCATCTCCGCCGCCAACATGCACAAACACCTCCAGCACCTGTGCGAGCGCATCGGCACTCGTCTGGCCGGTACCAAGGCCGAGGCCAAGGGGGCCGAGTACATCGCCGGCCAGTACCGCAAGCTCGGCCTGAAGACCGAGATCCAGGAGTTCCCCTGCATCACGTGGACCTGCAAACAGGCCGACTTCGCGGCGCAACTGGACGGCCGCTGGCAGGACGTGCCTATCCAGGCCAACACGCAGTCGCCCTCGACCGAAGGGGAGTTGGACACCGAACTGGTCTACCTGGAGACGGCGCAGGTTGAGGACACCGAGGGCAAGGACCTGCGGGGGAAGGTGGGGCTGCTGTTCGGGTCGGCGTACGCGTCAGTGGAGCGCATGGAGCGCCTGTGCAACTCGGGCCTGGCGGCGCTGTTGTATGTGGATGACCGCTTTCCGTTCTGCTGGCGCCTGGCCAGCGGGCTGATCGCCGGCTGGATTGATCTGCTGACGATCCCGACCGCCACCATCCCCTACATGCACGCATGGGACCTTGTCCGACAGGGCGTCAAGCGCGTGCGGCTGAGCCTCCAGATGGACAACTTCCGGTCGCACTCACAGAACGTCGTGGCCTCCCTGCCGGGCAAGCGGTCGCTGCCGCCGCTCGTGCTGGGCGGGCATCACGACTCGGTGGCGCTGGGTGTCGGCGCCGAGGACGACGGCACCGGCGTGGTGGCGGTGCTGGAGATTGCGCGGCTCATGCGCGACCG
Source organism: bacterium (assembly GCA_021372615.1). Lineage (NCBI taxonomy): Bacteria > bacterium. The sequence goes on from JAJFUB010000092.1 coordinate 40,104, forward strand.
CGAGCCGCTGCGGCCGATCCAGTTCGTCTCTTTCGGCTGGGAGGAGAACCTGTCCGAGGGGGCGCGCAACTATGTGATCCACCCGGCCAACGACGCCGCCAACACAGCCTTCATGTTCAACTTCGACTCGCTGGGGTCGTGGCTGGGGAACAACCAGGCGCACTGCACCGGCGACCGCGCCGTGCGCAAGTTCGTCTCGGAGTACTACCGCCGGCGGCGCTACGTGGCCGAGGTGACCGGCGACGTGTCGCCCTTCTCCGACCACTTCGCGTTCAACATGCTGGGCGTGCCGAGCGTCTGGTTCCACCGCATCAACTTCCCCGGCAGCCGCTTCTACCATCACTCCGAGTATGACCAGATAGGCGTCATCAACTTCGACCAGTTGGCGGAGACAACGCAGGCCGCCGCCGACATGGTCATCGCCCTGGCACAGCGCCCCGACCTGCCTTTCCCGAGCGCCATTCCCGCCGCCCAGCAGCGTATCATCGCCAGGCACCGCCGCGACCTGTATGACTGCATCTGCGACTGGCAGCAGCCGGGCCTGATGCGGCCGGTGGGCAAGCCCTGGCGGGAGGACATCCGGTAGCAACTGGCTCCACAGACCCCACCAAGACAGTAGGGCAGGCGGCCTCGCCTGCCCTACATCACTTCGCGCGGGCGGACCTGCCCGCGCTACTGCCCTCTGGGGCCTCAGACCGGTTCCATGCGCCAGGCCGGGCGGGTGCGGAAGCGGTTCACAAACTGGTTCTTGAGGACCCCGGTCTCCTCCAGGTGCACCATGCACGCGCGGATGCAGCCGCGCGCACCCTCGAGGGCGGGGTTGTTGGTGTATACCGTCGGATAGCCACACACCTCGCGGAGCTTGCTGCCCCCGCAGTACTCCCGGCAGTAGTCCTCCTCCTTCGCCCCTGGCCGCATGAATGGGTTGTACTCGGCCTTCCCGCCGCAGTACCCGATCGAGCACCTCGTGATGTCCAGCCTGCCGAACTCCACCGTGTGACCGGCGATCACGATCCTGTCCGACTCCGTGGCTGAGATCGCCTGGGCGGAGCACTCCGCCACGCACTGCTTGCAGCCGTCACACAGGCCGCCCTCGAAGATGGGGTCGGGCTGAAGCGGCGCATCGGTGAGCAGTGCCACGAAGCGCTGGCGGGGGCCGAACTCCGGGGTCAGGAAGATCTTGCTCCAGCCGAACTCGCCCATGCCGGCGGCGTAGGCGGCGACGCGGTAGTCCACCAGGACATCCGGATGGGGCTTGTCGGGCGACACCGGACGGCTGAAGTCCGGGTCGAAAGCCTGCGTGTGGAAGCGGACGGACGTGCCCGGATAGTGGTTGGGGATCGGCGCAGCCTCGTAGCCGTGATCCTCGATGAAGCAGCACAGCTCGCGCAGGACCACCGGCATATAGACCAGGTTCAGACCCCCGTACCCCATGGAGGCATACGCGGCGAAGTACGTGCCCTCCTCGATGCCTCGGAAGTATCCCCGCGGCAGCCGGAAGGCCAACACGACTGCGGCCTGCGCGTCGGGGAAGATGTAGCGGGGGTCCTGCTGCTTGGGCGCTCCCTCAAACCGGTCCATCGAGGCGATGCCCACGAGATCGGCGCCCAGCATCTTCGCCTGTGTCTTCACTGCCTCCGCCGTCAGCATGCTGCTGTGCTCCTTGTGTCAGTGTTGACGTCACGCCACTGCCGATGCGGGCAGCAGCGGCGGTAAGCTCTCGCAGAACCTCATCCGCCACGGCGGCCGCAGCCTCCGTGGCGCTCATGGACAGGCCAACCATGCCCGCCAGCACCCCCGGCGGGCTGAACACCGGGGCGCCGGCGCGCAGTGTCTCGGCGGCCGCCCCCACCGGCAAGTGGACGTACCCCAGCCGCCGGGCCTCAGCCAGGAAGGCATCCAGCGCCTCCGAGGTGCCCCAGTAGTGGGCTCCGAACTCCTCGAAGGCGTGGTGGGCCCGGAAGGCCTCGCGCTCTCCTGGCGTACAGAACGCCTGGTACGCCAGGCTCACGGCAGCGCTGTAGGGTAGCAGCGGCGGATGATGGGGATGCTGGATGACGCCGGCGCGGTCGGGGGCGGTGCGGACGACGACGACTACCTCTGCCCCGATGGCCTCGGCGAGGATGACGCTGGCCCGCGGGAACAGCCGGCCCAGCGCCCCCACCTCTTGGCTGGCCTGGCGGAGCAACTCCCGACGTGCCTGGGCCTGGACGAGGTCGAAGCACGCGGCCCCGAGACGGTAGCGAACGGGCCGCGGCGTCTTCTGCAGATACCCCCGCGCCACGAGCGTCCGCGCCAGGTTATGGGCCGTCGGCGAGGCCAGACCCAGCGCACCAGAGATGTCCTGGAGTGTCAGCCCGCTCTCGCTGCGGGCGACCATCTCCAGGATATCGAGGCTGCGCAGGACCGATTGGACGAGGCTATCGCTTGGCATACTTCATCTATGCTGAAGAATATATCAGCAGTAATGATACATACACAAGCACGCCCTGTCAAGCGGTGATGCCGCACGGGTTGGAGCGGGGACGTGTCGAGGAGCGGCTCAGCGCCGGTCAGGCCCGCCAGACGTTGCTCTCGCGGCTGCGGTACTTCCGCGCCTGACCGATGATGTCTACGCCGACCGCGTTGCTCCACGCCGCGATGAGCTGCGTGAACAGCGGGCCGGGCGTCTGCTCGAACGCCATGTGGTTGACGCGGCTGCAGGGCAACATGCAGTACGAGGAGGTCGTCCAGAAGGCCTCGTCAGCGCTGTAGACGTCGTAGAGCGTCAGGTCCCGCTCGACGACGGGGATCCCCTGCTCCTGCGCCAACTCGATGACGACGCGGCGGCTGATGCCTTCGAGGACGTTGCGCGTTGTGGGGGTGTAGAGCACTCCGTCGCGGGCGATGAAGAAGTTGGCGCCGGTGCCCTCGGTAACAAAGCCATCGGTGTCCAACAGTAGCGCGAAGGCATGAGAATCGCGCGTCTGGGCCTCGAGCTTGGCCATGAAGTAGTGCAGACGGTAGCGGGTCTTGCCGCGCGGGTCCACGACGGCGGGGGGCACGTTGCGCGTGGTCGCCACGATCGCCGGCTTGCCTGCGTCGTAGCAGTCGCAGTACTCGTCGTAGGGCAGGTAGCTCACATACGCCATGACGGTGGGCGGGCTGTGGTGGCCCTTCATCATCGGGTGTGGGAAGCCCTGGCCGGGCGTGACCTGCGCGCAGATCCAGCAGTCGTCGTCCTCCGGTATGGCAGCGATGTTGGCCTCGACGACGGTCCGGATCGCCTGCGCCATCTCCTCCCGGCTGACCAGCGGCGGCAGGCCGCAATACCGCATCGAGCATTCGAGCCGGTCCAGGTGATCCTCGAGGCGGAACAGCTCGTGCCGGAAGGTGCGCAGGGCCTCCATGAAGACCGCGCTATACATGAATCCGATGTCGAAGATCGAGACCTTCGCTTCGGCCTCGGGGACAAGCTCGCCGTTGAGATAGATGAGGTTGGTCGCGCCCATGGTCGCCAGGTCCTCTCGGTCTGTGGTCGCGGTCGGTGGCCGCTCCCACAACGGCTGCCGTTCGGTGTACGAGCGGTCACCGACGGTGACAACCCGTTCCCCATAGAATCGCCTTGACCTGCCGCGGCGAACGCGCTACGCTAAGGGCACAACCGAACACGCTAGGGGTGCTGCTGGACGGAGCCTCGCTCCACACAGCGGCTGAGAGGGCCTCGGGCCCAACCCTGAACCTGATACGGATAATACCGGCGTAGGGAAGCGAAAGACGTGCTCTTTCGGCGCAACGGCATCCGTTGCGCCGCTTTGCTTTCTGAGGCCCGAAAGGGTGACTGACATGTCACGGAGGAATGGTTTCACGCTGATCGAGTTGCTGGTGGTGATCGCGATCATCGCGATCCTGGCCGCGATCCTCTTCCCGGTCTTCGCGAAGGCCCGGGAGAAGGCCCGGCAGTCGTCCTGTCTGAGCAACCTCAAGCAGATCGGCACCAGCGTCATGATGTACGCGCAGGACTACGACGAGATGTACCCCATGAGCTACCAGGACGTGTCTTCGGGCGCGGGATCGGCCCTACAGATCCCGATGACGTGGCCCAACCGCCTGCAGCCGTACATCAAGAACCAGCAGCTCTACAAGTGCCCGTCCGATGGCCGCGCGCCGAACGTGGACTTCACCGGCTGCCGGGCCATCGCCCAGAGCTACTGCTGGAACTACTGGATGGGCATGGATATCCCCGGCTGGTACGACCCCAGCAGCTACCACACCTACTGCGTCACCTGCAGCCTGTCCGATGTGAAGGCCCCGGCGCAGTGCGCCATGCTCTGGGACGACAGTTCCGACTGGCTCGCCGCCGGCTGGGGTGGGCGCTTCAACACCCTTGACAGCCCCGACTGGGCCTATGATCTGGGCCCTGGCACCCTCAAGGGGCGCCACAACGGTGGCGACAACCTCGTCTTCGCTGATGGCCACGCCAAGTGGTACAAGCTCAATGTGTCGTCCGACACCGAGACGACCGGAGGCATCACCGTGAACCCGAGTGTCGAGCCATGAGGGCGCTCATCCTGTGCAATGGTGAGCGACCATCGGCGGGGCTACTCGCCCGTCAGTTGGCGCAGACGGACGTTGTCATCTGTACCGACGGGGCGCTCGAGTGGGCGGTGCAGATGGGCTGTCGCCCGGACGTTGTCATCGGCGACATGGACTCGGGCGAGCCCCTCTCCGACTGCGAGGTCGTGGACTGCGGTCCCCACGGGATGCAGGAGAACTCCGACGCCGAGAAGGCCCTGCTCCTGACGCTGGAGGGAGGGGCGGAGCGCATCGTGCTGCTCGGAGCGACGGGGCAGCGGCTCGACCATACGCTCGCCAACGTCTGGGTTGTGGCTCGCTATCACGACCGTGTGCAGGTCGTCCTGGCGGACGACTGGAGCGAGCTGTTCGTGATCCACGACCGCTACGCGCGGGTCGCCACGCCCGGGGAAGCCCTATCCCTGGTGGCGCTGACGCCGGACGTGACGCTCGACACCGAGGGCCTGCGCTGGCCGCTGCACGGCCCGCTGGAGATGGGGACCCGCGGCCTGAGCAACGAGGCTGTGGCCGAAGAGATCGTCGTGGATGTGCACAGCGGTCTCGTCGCTGTCATTACCCCTGCCGCGCGATAGGACCGTGCCCGTGCCTCACATGACTTTCCAGACTGCAGACTACGCGATCATCGTCGGGTACTTCGTTGCTGTCATGCTGGCGGGGTTTGCCTGGCTGCGGCGCGGCAAGACCGCCGACGACTACTTCCTGGCCGGGCGGACGCTGACGCTGCCGGCGTTCGTGGCCACGCTGGTCGCCACCTGGTACGGCGGCATCCTCGGCGTCGGGGAGTTTGCCTACAACAGCGGCATATGCGCCTGGCTCCTGTTCGGCGTGCCTTACTATGTGTTCGCGATCGTGTTCGCGCTCCTGCTGGCGCCGCGTATCCGCCAGGCGGAGCTCTACACCATCCCCGACAAGATCCACGAGGCATATGGCAAGCCGGCGGCGGTGCTCGCCGCGGCCTTCGTCTACTGCCTGACGACCCCCGCACCGTATGTGCTGATGCTCGGGACGCTCCTGCAGCTCATCTTCGGCTGGTCGCTCCTGCCGGCGCTGCTGGTCGGGGTGGTCTTCTCGACGGTCTATGTCTACGTCGGCGGCTTCCGCTCCGATGTCCGCGTGAACATCGTGCAGTTCGTGCTGATGTTCGTCGGCTTCGCCGTGATCCTCCCCTACTGTGTGTGGACCTTCGGCGGCTTCGACTTCCTGAAGACCCACCTGCCCGCCACGCACCTGACCTGGCACGGGGGCAACAGCACCCAGTACATCATCGCATGGTTCTTCATCGCCATGTGGACGCTGGTGGACCCGGGCTTCCATCAGCGCTGCTACGCCGCGCGCACTCCGCGCGTAGCCACCCGCGGCATCCTCGTCAGCGTGCTGTTCTGGGTGGCCTTTGACTTCATGACCACGACGGCCGGCCTGTATGCCCGCGCGGCCCTGCCGGACATCGAGCCGGTCATGTCGTACCCGCTCCTGGCCGAACGTCTCCTGCCGGCGGGTGTGAAGGGCCTCTTCTATGTCGCGATGCTCGCTACCGTGATGTCCACATTGGTCAGCTACCTGTTCCTGTGTGGCGTTACGTTCACTCGCGACTTCGCCTGGCGGCTCGAGGGCGGCGATCCCGATGACCGCATCGGCCTGCGCACCGCCATCGGGCTCGGCCTCACGACGGCCATCGCCCTGGCGCTCGCGCTGGGAGTGCCGTCCGTCGTGAAGCTGTGGTTCTTCGTCGGGACCACCTTCATCCCCGGCCTGCTGCTGCCCCTCTTGTCAGGCTACTGGCCGGCTCTGCGTGTGCGACGTGGCGCGGCGGCGTGGCTGATGGCCGCGGCGTTCGGCGTCTCGCTGGTGTGGCTCATCTGGGGGCAGACGCACATCGTCGAGGACATGCCGCAGTACCCGCTGGGGCTGGAGCCCATGTATGCGGGTCTGGCGGTATCGGTGGTGGGGTTTGCGGTGGCACGGAGGGGACGACGGGGAGAGGATGCAGAGGATGACGGCAAGGATGGAGAGGATAAGGCAGAATAGGGCGAAGTAGAGTCGCGGGGTGTCCGCCGTAGCCCGCAGGGCGGGGGCGGACGGGGCCCCGCGAACCGGCAGCCCACGCCCTCTGCCCTATCCCGCCAACTCCTTCGCCCAGACCATCCGCTTCCCTCGCCAGCGCTCCAGCAGACGCTCGAAGGTCTTCATCTCATCCGCAATGTACATGCAGATCGGGTGTGCCAGGACCGTCGCCACCCCGCCCTGCGCCTCGATGGCCTCCACCTGCGCCGCGACCAGCTCTCCCCACTTTTCGATCGTGTATGACACCGCACCGAAGTCGTCAGCGCCATAGCCCCGCTGGTTGGCTGCTTCGACGAACTCCGGCGTGCGGTGCGCATGGTACAGATGGTCGTGGTCGGGGATGACGTTCAGCGGGTGTGAGATGAGGCCCGTCTCCAGGCGCTGCGGCAGCAGCGTGTCCCTCTCGATGGCGTCCGACACGCACCGGACCCCGTACTGAGCCAGCAGCGGGTACGTGTTCCGATCCACCTTGTAGCTGTGGGCGCGCCACGAGACGGGGACCACACCGGTCATGCGGCGGCAGACTGCGATGTTGCGGCGGATGTCCCACGCCTGGAACCAGCGCGGACCGTTCCAGTTGCCCGTGCGGCGGCCGTACCAGTCGAACAGCTTGCGCGGCTGCCGCGCCCAGAAGGAGTGCCCGCCGACTTCCACCTGCGCCGACCGCACGACCGTCGCCAGGTCGCGCCCCTCGGTCACATAGCACATCCCCGTCACATAGAGCGTGGCCTTCACGCCGTGCTTCTCCAGAAGCTGCACGTAGCGCTGCGCCACCTGCACCTCCGTCATGCCGGCGGGCATGTACTTGCTCTCCTTGGTGCACAGGGACATGTGATGGACATCGCCGGTGAGGCACAGCATCGGTGTCGCACGCTCGCTTCAGGATGCGGGCGCCGGCTTGAGCGTCCAGCTCTGCAGCCGCCCCAGCTCCAGGAGGCGCTCCGGGCGGTAGTCCTTGGGCAGCGCCCACGCGCCGATCCGGGCGTGGGCGAGCAGGGCCTGGTCTTCAGGACAGTCAGGCATCACCCGCAGGGGCTCGCACTTGAGCGTCTTCCCCGCGCCGAGGCGCAGATACGCCTCAGCCAGCGCCATGAGCAACTGGGCCGGCGGGAAGTGGTGCCCGCCGACGTCCACACCCGCGGGAATGTGGCCGGTCTCGCTGATGTAGCGGTCCGCCTTCACCGCCGCGCCCCGCAGCGCCCGACTGCACACCGGGAAGGGCTCCGACAGCGTGCGCGGGGTCTCGGTCGGGCCGAGGGGGCGCCGCACCGGGGCGCGGTCGGGCACCTTCCCCGCCTCATGCCGGGCGATGGCGTAGCACAGCACGGCCAACGCCTCGGCGGCGCTGACAAGGCCGCGCGCCGTCGGAGACGCGGCGAAGCGTGTCAGCAGCGCGCAGCACAGGTCGTGAAGCTCCCTCTGACTGAAGGCGGTGTGCGGCTGCACGTGCCGTGCGGCGACCTCGCCGTAGGTCGTGAACTGCACGCCGGAGGCCAGCAGCTCGTCCAGAAGAAGCCGGAAGAACTGCCGGTTGCGCTTCAGGCGCTCTGGGGGTAGCAGCGGCGCCGGGCGCCACTTCTCCCGCGCGGGCGGGAAGCCCCGTCGTTTGACGTTGTACACGTCATAGAAGGTCGTGCAGCACCACATACAGGGGTGAGTGCCGTAGACGACGGGCGCGCCGTCGGCGTTCTGCAGCTTGTGCTGCATCTCGGCCAACGCGATCCCGAGCACCTGGCGCGGCGTGCCTTCCTCCTTGATGAAGCTGTCCAGCATCCCCAGGTACGGGAGACACAGCAGGTTCATGTAGCGGTACGGCAACGGGTCGCCGGGGACGAAGTGCCGCGAGGAGTAGACCTGCAAGCCCAGGCTCCGATACGCGCACAGCGTCTGCGGCGTCCAGTGGCTGTCGGCCTTGATGTAGGCGACGGGACGGACGCCGAAGGTCTGCTCGATGAGGTCCACGCCCCGGGCCTCGTGGGCCAGGACCCACTGCAGCCCCTCCTCCCAGGGCCTTCCCTCCAGCAGCGGCGCTTGCAGCGGGAAGAAGTGGTGGTCGTTGCTGTGGTAGTCAATCTCGTGGGCGCGCAGGGCCTCGATCACGTCGTGGCGTCCCCGCTCGATGAGCCCCCGGAGCTTGTCCCCCACCAGCGCGAAGCAGCCACGAATGCCGTGCCGCGTCAGCTCGGTTGCCAGCATCAGGAGGGCGTCATCGCTCTGCGGGGTGACGAAGTCCTCGGTGTCGAACGACAGGATCATCTCCATCGCACTGGCCTCAGGCGAGCAACAGCAGGATGGCCAGCAGCACGAGGCCGCCAACGGTCAGGCACGCGCCCTCGCGCAGGCGTGGCTGCTGGTAACGAAGCTCGATCTCACTGTCCCCGGCAGGGACTGGGACGGCGCAGAAGGCCTTCCCGGCCCGTTCCAGGGGAGCCGGACGGCCGTTGACGGTCGCCTGCCACCATGGCAGCCACACGACGGACACCACGACGTAGGCGGGGCGTCGGGCTGTGCAGCGCAACGTCAGGCCTCGGCCGCTCTGCTGTACCAGGCGCGCCGTGCCGAGGGTGTCATCGGTCTCGTCAGCCCCCGGACTCGAGGTCAGCCAGGCGAGGCGGGGCTGTGGCAACCGATAGAGCGCGTCCCCGCCTCCCGGTATCCGCTCCCAGCCGGGCGGTGCCGCCGCTCTACCTCCCTGGACGATCTGCCAACCGATCCCACACGCCGCCGCCTCGTCGGCTCGCGTCCAGTTCACGCTGTCCCGCACGAGGGCGAAGTCCTGCAGTTGCAGGGGCATGTACAGGTGTCCGGTGGGGACACCCCACATGACGTTCAGGTTGGGCACGACCAGCCGCCGGCCGAGAAGGAACTCATCGCCCTGCGACAGGCCCTCGGGGAGCCGGTAGGGTAGCGTGGTGAGCAGCCTCGCCTCCCCGGCCAGCCGGGCGGCCTGCGGCGGGGGCTGCAGCAACTCCGGCCTGGCCTGTGGGTTATAGTGCGCCCCGAACCACGTCAACTCGGCGACGACGATGGCGACAACGAGCGGCCGCAGCCAGCTCGGGCGCGACAGCACCTGCAACCCATATGCTGCCAGCAGCGCCAGGCACAGCGAGACAATCACGATCCATCGCCCTGCGCAGCGCATCCCGCTCAGCAGCGGGATGTGGGGGGCCAGGCGGTACAGGGGGTTCACCTGTGCCAGCCCCATGAACAGCGCGAACAGGACCAGGGCGCACAGCAGGTACAGCATGGCGCGCGCTTTGCCCCGGACTACGGCTACCGCCGCCAGCACGAGTGTGCTCAGCCCCGCGAAGGCCTCGAACTCCCAGTAGTCGCCGCGCGCCAGCCGCACCCCCAGCAGTGTCTTCAGGGAGTCCCGCGAGAGAGCGTACGAGGTGATGAAGTCCAGGTGCGGCCTGCTGCGCTCCGACAGGGCGTACAGGCTGGCGGCCGGCAGCAGCGTGATGCCTGCCACACCGAGCCCCAGGCCGGCCGCCGCCAGCAGCAGTAGCCAATCTCGACGCGGCCGCTCGCGAGAGAGCGCCAGGGGCGTGTCCCGGAGCAGCATCTCGGCCAGGGCGAGCATCACGAACCCAGAGACGAAGGTGAGCAGCCACAACTGCGGCTGCCCGGCCAGCAGTTGCGCCGCCGAGCACCACGCCACCAGGGCCAGCAGGCCCCGTCGCGCCTGGCGCCGGTACGCCAGTAGCCCGAACCAGGCCCAGGGAAGCCAGGCGGCGGCGGTGATGATCGCCACATGGTGTAGGTGGGCGACCATGAAGCCTGTCGTGGTGAAGATGAGCGCCGCCAGCAGCGCCCCCGGGGGCGGCAGACGCAGCAGCCGCGCCAGCGCGAACACGCCCAGCCCAGCGATGGCATAGTGCAGCCACAGGAGCCAGGACATCACCAGACCGATGGGCAGGGGGATCCCCAGCAGGAGGTTCAGGGGATACCACAGGCCGGTCTGCGGTTCTGCCGCCAGCGGGTAGCCAAGGCCGATCAGCGGGCACCACGGCAGACGGTTGCCTGCCCACAGCTCCCGCCGCAGGAAGTCGTGGAGCGGCAGAAACCACTGCCACAGGTCGTTGTGGAAGTAGATGGCCCGTCCGGCGAGCGCCGGCCAGTGCATGGCGGCGAGCACCAGCGGGACAGCCACGGCGTACGACCAGGCCTGCGGGCGGCGGTTGTCGGCGGCGTCAGCGGCCATGCGGATTGCCCCGGGCTGGAACCTCATATGCTCGGCTCGCGACCGGGCATCTGGTACTGCCCGCGCGGGTTCCCGTGGTTGTCCACGCCGTACACCAGATTGCGGTGCGTCGTCGGCCAGCGCTTGCGGTTCTCCGGATCGGTAACGAACGTGCGCAGGGCCACTGGGTCGCCCAGCAGTGGCAGGACCGCGCGTAGCTCCTCGGGCCAGACCGCAAAGTCGCTCTGGTACAGCGTCATGCCGACGGCGCCCTGCTCGTACTGCCGGAGCGCGCGCTCGGCGAGCCGCACGGGGTTGATCTCTCGGGGGCCCGGCAGGGCGCCGGACACGCGCTGGATGGCCAGGGCGTTGACCCCGCCATACGCAACGAGGCCATGCGCCTCGGCCAACTCGGCGTAGGGCGCGAAATCGTGCTCCTGGAAGTCGGCCAGCCAGTTGAGCGAGCTGACCGACAGCTCCTGCATCAGCCCCTCGGCCGCCCAGGTGGGCAGGTCGAGCCCGGCCATGAGGTCCACCGGGAGGCCATTGTCCGGCACGCGAACCTGCACGGGGATCGGGCGGGCGGTCTCGCGCCGCACGGGCTCCAGCGCGGCGTGGAGTTCGCGCATGAACTGCGTGACCGGTGCCGCACGGTGGCTGAGCCATGCCTCGAAGGCCCCGCCATCGGCCCAGGGGTCGGCCTCGCGCGCGTCCAGGTCGGTCTGCTCGCGGAACCCCTCGACCAACGCGGGGTGATAGCGCGCGATGGGCGGCTGCCGGCAGAAGTCGAGCTGCAGGCCCGCCACGCCGATCTGTGCCGCCTCCACGAGGAGGTCTACGCGCTCCTGCCGCACCTCGTCGCAGGCATAGCACAGGCGCGAGGGATCGGGCTGTCCCTCGCGGGTGATCTCGTAGAACTCCGGATGCGTGGCGGCCCAGTGGGAAGTCAGACAGCCGCCATGGGCGTCCTTCGAGTAGTGGCGGTTCATCGCCAGGCGGCCCGTGATCGTCATGCCGTGTGTGGCGGCGAAGCTCAGGGCCGCCCGCAGGCAGCAGCGCTCCCCGAACATGCGGCCGAGTTCGCGGCCCCACGGCTCCAGGTGGCCCTCGCCGGTGAAGAGCGTGGCTCGTGGCAGTTCGCTGTGGTACTCTATGACGCTCCGGCCCAGCTTCCAGACGACATGGGTCAGCCCGGCGTCCAGGTGGGCCTGCAGGCAGTCCTCGACCTCATGGCCGGTGCGCCAGTCGCGGTCTGGCATGTGCCCGACCCAGCAGTACAGCTCGGCAATCCCCTGACACGGCAAGATGCTCACGACTCCTCCTGCTCCGGCGGCAGCGGCGAGCGGATCTCGTACGTGACGTGCAACGCTGAGAAGCCGGCGCGCTCGAGCGTACGCCGGCTGCTCTCACTGTTGATGTGCGTCTTGGCGACGACGCGACCAATCCCGCGCGACCGGAAGTAGCGCAGGGCGTAGGAGGCCAGGGCGCTGGCGAAGCCCTGGCGGCGCAAGTCGTGGCGGACGTAGAGGCTGCGGATGACGCCGTAGCGCTCGCCCGTAGCCAGCACCGTCTTGGCCGTCAGCCACAGCCAGCCGACAATGTCCGCGTCGTCCTCCGTGGTGAGCACGACCAGGCCCTCGGGCTCGGCCCGCAGGGCGCGGCGCAGCTTGGCCTCGTGGTAGGCCAGGTCGGTGATGGGGTCGTCGGGGAAGTTCAGGCGGGCCAAGTCGCGCTCGAAGACGGCGAGCACCGGCAAGTCCTCTTCACGGGCCTGGCGGGGCGAAATGGCGAGCGGCTCGGACTGCTCCGGCATGGCGTACGGGGGCCCCGCTTCCTTGACTTGAGGGTGTGAATCAGATAGACTTCGCAGTGTCTTCAGGACTATTCCCATGACTGACGAACGAGACCTTCCGCGGACGCCTTGGTCCGCTGGGGCCCGGGCGGACGATCCCCCGGGCTTGTCGGCTTCGGGCGAACGGTCCCTGGCCGCCCGCACGCGAGAGCTGCTGGCCCGTTACGACCTGCGGCTGAGGAAGTCACTCGGTCAGAACTTCCTGCTCAATCAGGCGAAGGTGGAGCGGATCGCGGGGGCGGCCCTGGCCGCCGCGGAGGAGCTGGGGGCGGAGACGATCGTGGAGGTCGGGCCGGGCCTGGGGGCTCTGACGCTGCCGCTGGGACGATCGGGACGGCAGGTCGTGGCCTTTGAGATAGACCAGCGCTTGAGGCCGGCGCTGGATGAGGTGCTGGCGGGGCTGCCGAATGTGTCCGTGCGGTGGGAGGACTTCCTCCATGGCGACGTCACGACCGCCACGGATGGCCGGCCGTATGTCGCCGCAGGCAACCTGCCGTACCAGATCACGGCCCCGCTGCTGGAGAAGCTGCTAGGCGACCCGCAGTGCCGCGCCCTGGTCATTACCGTGCAGAAGGAAGTGGCTGAGCGTCTGGCCGCGGAGCCGGGGGGCAAGGACTACGGGCCTCTGACGCTGTTCTGCCGCTATCATGTCGCGGCCCTTGAGACGATCGTGCGGCTGTCGCCGGGGGACTTCCTCCCCCCGCCGCAGGTGGACTCAGTGGCCCTGAAGCTTGTCAAACGCACTGCGCCTCCGTTCGCCGAGCCGGATGCGGCGCAGTTCAGCCGCACGGTGCGGGCCGCGTTCAACCATCGCCGCAAGTCACTGGTGACGGGCCTGACCCATGCGCCGCAGCTTGGCCTGCCTCGTGAACAGGTGGCGGCGGCGGTCGCCCACGCGGGCCTGGACGGGCAGCGACGGGCCGAGACGCTGACGATGGACGAGCTGGCGCGCCTGGCGCTGGCCTTCCAGCAGGTGGAGTGCGCATGAACGCCATCCACGTGCGATGTCCGGCGAAGATCAACCTGACGCTCGAGATCCTCGGCAAGCGGCCGGACGGCTACCACGAATTGCGCACCGTCTTCCAGGCCCTGAGCCTGTACGACGAACTAACCGTGGCGCCCGCGGAGCAGGATGCGTTCACCGTCACCGGCCTCCCCGGTGCGCCGACAGATGACAGCAATCTCTGCCTGAAGGCCTTGAGGCTTTCCCGCTCTCGGTTCGATACAACAGTGCCGGTGGCCGTCACGCTGCACAAGTGTATCCCGATGCAGGCGGGGCTGGGCGGGGGCAGCAGTGACGCGGCGGGGATGTTGGCGGCGCTGGAGCGCCTGTACCCTCGTAGCGCGGGCGGGCAGCCCGCGCGGGCAGGCGAGGCCGCCTGCCCTACTGGTCGAGAGGGCAGCGCCCACGGAGTGGCAGAACTCGCCGCGCAACTGGGCAGCGATGTGGCTTTCTTCCTGCACGGCGGCGCCATGCTCGGATCGGGGCGAGGGGAGTTGCTGGAGCCCCTGCCGCCCCTGCGCGCGGGGGCTCTGGTGCTGGCGCTGCCGCCCGTCGCCATGGGCACCGCCGAGGCCTACGGCCTCATTCGGCCTGATGACTACACCGACGGCAACCGCACCACGCGGCTGGTTGCGTTGCTGCGTGCAGGAAGCGCCTTGCCGGAAGTGGCCGCGGGCATGTATAATGTCTTTGCTGCACCGGTCGAGCGACACCGGCCGGAGATTGCGGCCCTCCGCCAACGCCTGCAAGCCTTGCCCGCGCAGGCGGTCTTGCTTTGCGGCAGCGGTGCGGCCGTTGGCGCGGTGTTAGAAAGCGCCGAGCAAGCTGAGCAGGCAGCCGCCCAGTTACGGGCGGACGGCTTGTGGGCTGTCTCGGTGCGGCCAGTGCCGCACGGGTTGCAGGTGACCGAACAGTGACAACCGAGGCCGGGTCAAGCGCGCAGGCGGGTCGAGTGGGCGCCATCGTCATGGCGAACGGCGATGCCTGCAAGCTGGCCCGCAAACTCGCGGCGCCCCATAAGGCGCTGCTGGATGTGAACGGGAAGCCGATGATTGACCGTGTGCTGCACGCAGTGCACGGGTGTTCGTTGGTGGATGGTGTCATCGTCTCGTGTCTGCCCGGCGGGCCAATCGCCACGCACCTGGGCGATCGCGTGACGCTCGCCCAGCCGTCCGACCCGACGTTCCTGGGCGGCATCGCCGAGGGCTTCCGCCTGGCGCCGGAGATGGAGCGGGCGCTGCTGGTCACGTGTGACATGCCGCTGCTCACGCCCGAGAGCATCGAGTTCTTCGCCCAGCAGGCGGCGCAGTCGCCCGAAGCCGACGTGGTCTACGGCATGGTGGATGTGCACCTGACGCGCCGGCATTACCCGGAGACACGCCGCACAGCCATCAAGCTGCGCGAGGGGCAGTACACGGCGGCCGGGCTCAGCGTCGTCTCCCGCCGCTTCATCGAGGAATGCGGTCCGACGCTCATGGACGCTTTCCACGCGCGCAAGAGCAAGGTTGCCATGGCGCAGTTGCTGGGCTTCGGTTTCCTGGTGCGGTTCGCGCTCGGGTCGTTGTCGCTGGATCAGATAGTCAGGCGGGCGGAGGAGCTGCTGCAGGGCAAGTGTGCCGCTGTCAGCATCCCCTACCCCGAATGCGGCTTTGACGTGGACTCGGAGGCTGACCTGGCGGCGGCGCGGGCGGCGCTCCAACGCCTGCGCTCCGAGGCATGAAGTAGCCTTCGTTGCTGGGGCGTGGCCAAGCGGTAAGGCACGGGACTTTGGATCCCGTATTCGAAGGTTCGAATCCTTCCGCCCCAGCCAGTTTGCTTTGCGGGCGTCAGTCGGTCGGCGGACGACCCCATTCAACACACACTGGTCCTCGGCGACCGGGGAGAGAGACAGTGGATCACGGGCAACTGCGCATCTTCACGGGCAATGCCAACCGCGCGCTGGCGGCAGCCGTCGCGGCTGAGCTGCAGATGGAGGTCGGCAAGGCCGAGGTCGGGCGCTTCTCGGACATGGAAGTCCGCGTCACCATCAAGGAGAGCATTCGCGGCGCGGATGTCTTCATCATCCAGCCGACCTGCCCGCCGGTGAACGACAACCTGATGGAACTGCTCGTGATGATTGACGCCTGCCGGCGCGGCTCAGCCGACCGGATCACGGCGGTCATGCCCTACTACGGGTACGCCCGCCAGGACAAGAAAATCCGCGGACGCGAGCCCATCACCGCCAAGCTCGTCGCCAATCTCATCACGACCGCCGGGGCCGACCGCGTGCTGGCGATGGACCTGCATGCCGACCCGATCATGGGCTTCTTCGACCTGCCGGTGGACCAGCTCCCCGGTCGGCCGATCATCGCTGCCTACTGCCACCAGCAGGGCTTCAGCGGCCAGGATACGGTCGTCGTGTCGCCCGATGTGGGCGGCGTGGAGAATGCCAAGCTGCTGGCCGACGACATCGAGGCGCCGCTGGCCATCATCGTGAAGCGGCGGCCGCGCCCGAACGAAGTGACGGTGGAGTTCGAGACGATCGGCAATCTCGACGGCCGCCGCGCGCTGCTCGTGGATGATATGATCGACACGGCGGGCACGCTGTGCCAGGCGGCCGAGACCTGTCTGCAGCGCGGGGCGTCCGAGGTCCATGCCGTCGCCACGCATGGCGTGCTGTCCGGCCCGGCAGTGGACCGGATCCGCGACTCGTGCCTCAAGAGCGTGGTCATCACCGACACAGTGCCGGTCCCGCCGGAGAAGGCGCTCCCGAACCTGACCGTGCTGTCGGTGGCGCCGCTGTTGGCGGATGCGATTGACTGCATCCACCAGGACCGGTCAGTCAGCAGCCGGCTCCAGCAGAACAACTTCCGGCAGCCGCGGCTGCAGTAGCACCCAGGGCCCAGCCCTGGCACACCAGCATACGACGGGGACAGCCCCCTCACTCTTGGAGGAGACGCATGGAACAGTTTGTCATGGAGGCGCGCAAGCGCGACAAGCACGGCAGCGGCGCGGCACGCGCGTACCGTCGTGAAGGGCTCATTCCGGGCGTGGTCTATGGGCATGGCGAGGAGCCGATTTCCATCCTCGTCCCGGCCCGCCAGTTCCAGGCTCTGCTGCGGCACCACGGTACACTGATCAACCTGAAGGTCGAGGGCCACGCCGAGAACGCCGCCCTGGGCGCGCTGCTCCAGGACACCCAGCGCGATCCGGTCTCGCGGCAGGTACTCAGCATAGACCTGCAGTGGGTCTCGCTTACTGAGAGCGTGGACGTGCATGTGCCGGTGGTACTCGTCGGTGAGGCCCCGGGCGTCACTCGCGACGGCGGGTCCCTGGACCAGGTCATGCACGAAGTCGCCATCTCGTGTCTGCCCACGGACATCCCCGAGCACATCGCGGCGGACATCAGCAGCCTCGAGATGGGACACTCGCTGCATGTCCGCGACCTTGCGGCGCCAGATGGCGTCACGGTCAGGTCGCCTGCCGACGATGCCGTGGTCACCATCTCGCGCCCGGTCCGCGCTGAAGAGCTCGAGGTCCGCGCCGAAGAGGCCGAAGCTGAGGTCGTGGGCGAGGAGAAGGCCGAGGCCGAGAAGGCTGAGGAAAAGGGCGAGTAGCGCTCTCTGGAGCAGACCATGCGCTGTCTGGTGGGTCTGGGCAATCCCGGCGCACAGTACGCTGAAACCCGGCACAACGTCGGGTTTCTCGTCATTGACCGGCTGGCGCAACGGCACCAGGTAGGCGTGTCGCGCGGGCGCCATCGCGCGCTGTTCGGACGCGGTCGCATCGCGGAGGATGACTGCCTGCTCGTCAAGCCGCAGACGTTCATGAACGATAGCGGCGACGCGGTGCTGCGCCTGCTACTGTACTACCGCCTGGAGCCGGCCGATGTGCTGTTGGTCTACGACGACATCGCCCTGGACCTGGGCGTGATGCGCCTGCGACGCGGGGGCAGTGACGGCGGCCACAAGGGCGTACGGTCGGTGTTGCACTACCTCCGCACCGACCAGGTGGCGCGGCTGCGCCTGGGGATCGGCCGCCCGCCCGAGGGCGCCAGCGCCATCAACTATGTGCTCTCCCCCTTCGCGCGCAGTGAGATGGACCGCGCGCAGGAGATGGTGGACCAGGCCGCCGACGCGGTCGAGGCGGTCCTGCGCGAGGGGCTTGACGTGGCGATGAACCGGTACAATAGCTGAGCAGCTCTGAATCATCTGCCCCGGGAGGACCCGCCATGGCCCGCACCGTTCGTCGTCGCCCCGATCCCGAGCAGCAGCGGCACAGCCGGCGCCGCCTCGCTCTCTACGGGGTTGCCGCCGTCGTTGCACTCCTCGTGCTGGCGGCGATCGTGTTCTATGTCCGCCTGACCGGGGGCCCCGCGCTGCCGCGCGAAGTGCGCCAGCGTATCCGCCAGACGCAACAGCAAGCGGGCCAGCCCTCCTCCCGACCCGCCCCATCCGCCCCGACCGCGACGCCGGGCGCCCCCCAGGCCGCTCTCGCCCCCGCCGTCCCTGGCGTCCCCGCGGGTACGCCCGCTTTTCCGCAGCAGGTGCAGCAGGTGCAACAGGCCGCCCAGACGGGCGACATCGCCCCTCGTACGCTCTACCTCACCGACGCTGACCTGACTGCCCAGATCGCCGGTGAGATCACCAAGCACCAGGAGGTCAAGGAGGCCCGCGCCTACTTCGAGGACGGCAAGGCCTACCTGACGGCGCGCGTGGACGCCAAAGGGCACGAGCTGAACCTGACGATGGTCCTGGCGCCCACGATCACCAGCGGCGCGGTACGGTTCGATGTCCAGCAGGTCTTCGTCGGGCAGGTCGCCGCGCCCCCGGCCATCGCGCAGAAGGTCCAGGAGGAGATCGGCAAGCGGGGTGCGTGGTTCACCCCGGAGAAGACGGGGCTGTACGTGGAACAGATTGAGCTCAAATCGGGGCTCGCGGTGCTCAAGGGCCGCCCGGTGCGGCGACAGTGACGTCCGGGGGAGGTTCGCGGGGCGCCCCCCGCGAACTGCCGGCCATGCACGACCAGCCGGACCCGCCCGCACAGCACTACTTCTCGCGCCAACCGCAGGTGGCCTCGCACCCGAGAGAGATCGCCATCCGCGTCCGCGGGCTGGTTCTCCACCTGCAGAGCGATCGCGGCGTCTTCTCCCACGGTGGTCTGGACAAGGGCACGAAGCTGCTGGCCGAGACGATGGACCTGCGGCCGGGGGCGGAGGTGCTCGACTGGGGCGCGGGGTACGGGCCGCTGGGCCTGGTTGCAGCCAGCCTCTCCCCCACCTCCCGCGTCACACTGGTGGAGCTGAACGAGCGGGCCGCCCAACTGGCGGCCGAGAATGCCCGCACACTGGGCCTGACGAATGCCGAGGTCATCACCGGTCCTGCGCCGGAGGCCCTCGACGGGCGCGACTTCGATGCCATCATCTCCAACCCGCCGCTACGGGCCGGCAAGGAGGCCGTCGAGGCGGTCGTTGCCTACGCCGCGCAGCATCTGCGCCCCGGCGGCGAGCTGTGGTTGGTCATCCCGACGAACAAGGGGGCCAAGACGTTCCTGCAACACATGGCGCAGCTCTTCCCACGCACGGCCACGAAGGCCATCTCCGGCGGCTACCGGATACTCTGGGCCGCACGCGACGCGTGAACCGCATTACCACGAAAGGCAGGGCCCTGCCAGGCCATGCGCGACCCGACACAACTCCCGGACAACCTCTCCCGCCTGTTCAGCGACCACTTCGACCGCACCCTCGATGAGGCCGTGGTGGTCCGCTCCCCCGGGCGCATGAACCTGCTGGGCGAGCACACCGACTATAACGGCGGCTTCGTGCTGCCCATCGCCATAGACCGCAGCACGTGGGTCGTCGCGGCCCCGGCCGAGGGGCAGGTGCGCGTGTGGTCCGAGGCCCGGGGGGAGCTGGATGTCTTCACCCCCGGCCAGATCCACCGCGACGAGGGGCGCCTGTGGGCGAACTACGTGCGCGCCGTGGCGTGGGCGCTCGAGGAGCAGTTCGGTCCGGTGCCGGGGGCCGATGTACTCATCACCGGCGATCTGCCCCTGGGCTCGGGCGTCTCGTCGTCGGCCTCGCTGGAGGTCGGCGCCGCCCTGGCGTTCCTCGGTGTGGCGCAGCGCGAGATGCCCCTCCGTGATGTCGCCCTGATGTGTCAGCGCGCCGAGAACCAGTTCGTGGGCGTGCAGTGCGGGATCATGGATCAGTTCGCGGTGGCGCTGTGCGAGGCGGGCCATGCGTTGCTGCTCGACTGCCTGTCGCTGGAGACGCAGAACGTGGCGCTGGCCGGTGACGCCCCCGTGTTCTTCGTGTGTGACACCGCCAAGGAGCGGACGCTGGCGGCCTCGGCGTACAATCAGCGCCGGGCTGAGTGCGAGTCGGCGGCGCGGCACTTCGGGCACGAGTCGCTGCGGCACGTCACGCCCGAGCAGCTTGAAGCCGGGAAGGGCGAGTTGCCCGAACACGTCTACCGGCGCTGCCGCCATGTGCTGAGCGAGAACGCGCGGGTGCACGAGGCCATCGCGGTGATGGGGTGCGGCGCCTGGGAGCGCTTCGGCGAGCTGCTACAGGCCTCCCACGCCAGTCTGCGCGATGACTATGAAGTGAGCTGTGACGAGCTGAACATCATGTGCGAGTTGGCGATGGAGCACGACGGCTGCCTGGGCGCGCGCATGGTCGGCGCGGGCTTCGGCGGCTGTGCCATGGCCGCCGTGCGACGCGAGGCCGTGTCGGGCTTTGCCGAGACAGTCGGCGCAGCCTATCAGCCAAGAACGGGTCTACAGCCGCGCCTCTTCGCGGTCCAGGCGGCCGGGGGCGCCGCCATTCTGCCACACTGAGGTCTGCCTGAATGCTTACGACACAGATGGTCAAGGACTGGGCCCTGCGCTGCGGGGCCGACGCGGTGGGGATTGGCGCCATGGAGCGCTTCGAGGGCGCACCGTTGCAGTTCGACCCTCGCACGATCTTCCCCGAGGCCGAGACGATCATCGGCTTGGCCTTCCGCGTGCATCGGGGCCTGTACCGGGGCATCGAGGAGGGCACGTGGTTCGCCGGCCTGCCCTCGATGGGCTATGCCAACATCAATGACATCTTCGCACCCATGGCGCTGCGCAACCTGTCCAGCCTCATCGAGGACGCCGGATACGAGGCCATCCCTTACCAGAACACCAGCGTGCGCCTGGGGACCGGCGCCGGGCGGGCCGTGGCCGAGGGGCTGCCCAAGCCCGACGTGTTCATCCATTTCCGCATCGCCGCGTACATCTGCGGCATGGGCGAGATCGGGTGGAGTAAGGTGTTCCTCACCCCGCAGTTTGGCCCGCGCCAGCGCTTCGCGTTCATCCTGACGGACGCGCCGCTCAAGCCCGACCCCGTGATGGAGCCCGGCACACTGTGCGACCGGTGCAAGCTGTGCGTGAAGGACTGCCCCGGCGGGGCCATCAGCAAGGACGAGGCCATCGAGATCGAGGTGGCCGGCAAGCAGATCGCGTGGGGCAAGCTCGACGAGGACAAGTGCGCGTGCGTGTACCAGACCGGCAGCCCGGAGTATGGCCCCTTCATGGATGACGAGACAGCCGCGAAGGTGCAGGAGTTCATTGACATGCCGCCCGGCCAGGAGCGCAGCGAGATGATCGCGTACTCCGGCGGCCCGTGGGGTCTGGGGCGGAGCACGGCGTACAGCAAGAACACGTGGGAGAGCTACCACCACCCCGGTACCGTCTGCGGGGCGCGCGGCTGCCAGCGGGCCTGCTTCATCCACCTGGAGCAGCAGGGCAAGCTGAGCAACAAGTTCCACCGTCCGTTCCGCATCCGGCAGCCGTGGAAGCTGACCCGCTAGCCGTGCCTGTAGGGCGGGGACTTGTGCCCCGCTCACAACACCCGACAGGTGATCGCCATGGACAGACTCGAAGAAGTCGCCGTCAAGCTGGAACGCGTGCGCAACCTCATGGCCGAGGAGGAACTGGGGGCCGTCGTGCTCGGGGGGGCCACCAACTTCTCCTGGATCACCGCCGGCGGCGATAATGTGATCGTGCTCGCCGCCGAGCAGGGCGCAGGCTCTGTCGTCATCACCCCCGACGGGCAGTATGTCATCACCGACAACATCGAGGCCGGGCGGTTGGCCGACGAGGAGCTGGCCGGGCTGGACTTCACCATCGTCCAGGACGAGTGGCACAAGGAGAGCTTCGTCACGCTGCTGGACAGCCTCGTCAGCGGCGATGTCGGCGCCGATGGCAACTGGCTGCCCGGCGCGGCGGACTATGGCAGCGAGATCGCCCGGCTGCGCTGGAGCCTGTTGCCGCCCGAGGTCGAGCGCTTCCGGGCGCTTGGCCAGGACGTCTCGCGCTGCCTGACCGAGACAGCCCGCGAGGTGCAGGTCGGCCAGAGCGAGATCGAGGTCGGCGCGCTGCTGACCGCGAAGCTGAAGGCCCTCGACATCGCCCCCAATGTCATCCTGATCGCCAGCGACGAGCGCATCGAGAAGTACCGTCACCCGCTGCCCAAGGCGAAGCAAGTGGAGCGCTATGCCATGCTCGTCGCCTCGGTGCGGCGCTTCGGGCTGCAGGCCTCGGCGACGCGGCTGGTGCACTTCGGGGAGCTGCCGGCGGAGTTGCGCCGCAAGCACGACGCCTGCACGCTGGTGGATGCCTGCTTCAACCTGGAGACCAGGCCCGGCGCTCGCGTGTCCACGGTCTTCGACCGGGCGGTGCGCACGTATGCCGAGACCGGCTTCGCCGACGAATGGCGGCTGCACCACCAGGGCGGCGCCTGCGGCTATGCCGGACGCGACTACAAGGCCACACCCGACATGGACGAGGTTGTGCTGGAGAACCAGGCCTTTGCGTGGAACCCGTCAATCACCGGGACGAAGTCCGAGGACACGGTCCTGGTGACGGCGGCCGGGCCGGAGGTGCTGACGGCGGCGGTGGACTGGCCGATGCTGCAGGTGGAGTACAAGGGGCAGACGCTGGCGCGGCCGGACATACTCGTAAGGTAGCAACCAGGGGTCTGTCCCCGCAGGGGGCTGACCCCGACGGGTTCTGATCAGCGGGGTCGGTCTCTGCGCGAGGCTGACCGCCACGGATACTGCACAACGGGGTCAGCCCCCTGCGCTGTGCTGCGCACAGCTTCGGGGACAGACCCCTATCCCTTCTGCTACGTGGCTGAGATAAGGCGCAGGGCCATGATCTCTGTGGCCAGGCGCAGGTTGGCGTTCTGGCGGAGCTGGGCCTTCATGTCCTCGAGGTACGCGCAGACCCGCCGGCACTTCTCCACCTGGTAGCCGGGGGCCAGGCGCCGCAGATCGTCCCGCCGGTCGCGGTTGATGAGGTGCGGCGAGTCCGGGTCTCCGTGCGCCACGATCAGGTCCCGGAACCACGAGACCAGCACATCCAGAACCTCGCGCATCCGCGTGCGCAAGACCCGGTCGCGCCGCGCCTTGAGCGCTCTCTCCCCCACCTCCCCCTCCACCGTCGCCACCCACCAGCGCTCCGCCGCGTCCATGAGCTGCTCGCCGCGGCGCAGGCACTCCAGCATCGATGTCTGCGGCAGCGCCACGCAGAGGTCGAGCAGGTCGCCGCGGATCTGCAGCACCTCGGGGTGCTGGAGCATCGAGATCGCCCACCCCACGCGCCCGCCCGACAGCGCCACCAGCGAATGGAGTTGCTCGGGCGCCATGTCGGGGCGGCGCTCCTGCAGGCGCGCCTCGCCCTCGGCGGACGGCACGCCCTCGAAGTTGACGACACTGCAGCGGGAGATGGTGGTGGGCAGGAGCGCCCCGAGGTTGGCGCTGGTCAGGATCAGCAGCGTGTTGGGCGGGGGTTCCTCCAGCGTCTTGAGCAGCCGGTTCTGGGCCGCCTCGTTCATCGTCTCGGCGGAGATGACCAGGTAGATCTTGTGGCGGGCCTGCACGCGCTTGAGGTAGGTGTGCTCGATCAGGGCCTCGATCTGCCCCGTGCGGATCATCGCACCCTCGATCTCGATGAAGTCCGGCGCCTGCTCGCCCTCCCCGTTCTCCTCCGCCTCCTGCATCAGGTCATCGTCGCCCTTGAGCGACAGCGTGGGCCGCACCACCATCAGGTCGGGGTGCCGCTCGCGATCGAAGGCGCGGCAGTTGTCACACTCGTCGCAACAGTCCAGTTCGTCCGCACTGGCGAACTGCGTCCGGCGCTCGCAGTTGAGCGCCTTGGCGAGCTGCAGGGCGACCGTCCGCCGCCCGACGTGCGGCTGGCCGACGAACAGGTAGGCGTTCGGGACGCGCCCACTGAACGCAGCGCGCTTGAGTATGCGTATGGGGCCTTCGTGGCCGATGATGTCTGCAAACATGGCGTTACCAATGGTCAAGGCGATGGGTGCCGCGTCGTGTGCGGCGGGCCCCATCGCCGGCGGGGCCCGGCGCACACGACGCGCCCCCCGCCGGCTTACAGGCGATGTTCGGCGCGCGCGATGACCTCCTGCTGCATCTTGTCGCACAGGTGGACGAAGTAGTCCGAGTAACCGGCGACCCGCACCAGTAGGTCCTCATACTGCTCGGGGTGCTCGCGCGCGGCGAGAAGTGTCTCCTGGCCTACGACGTTGACCTGCATCTCGAAGCCACCGCGCCGTAGGTAGGTCTCGATGATGGCCCGCAGCGCCTGGCGGTCCTCGGCGGTGCGGAATATGGTGCTCGGGAACTTCGCATTGTGGACGAGGCCGCCCAGCACGCGCCGATGGGGCCAGCAGGTGGTGGACAGCACCGCGGCTGTCGGTCCGGAGACTTCGCGCCCCTGTGCCCCGCCGGCGCCGTCCGCCAGCGGCCAGCCCGCATGTCGCCCGTCCGGCGTCGCCCCCGTCTCCGACCCCATCCGCTCGTGCATGACCCAGCAGAAGAACCCCGGCACGTAGCGATGGGGGCCGACCGTGTTGGCCTCCGTCGTGTCCATCAGGAAGCAGGCCCACTCGGCGGCCAGGGCGTCGGCCTCCTCCAGGTTGTTGCCGTAGTGCGGCAGGCGGTGTTGGAGGCGCTGGCGGAGGTCCTCATAGCCCGCGAAGTCGGCCTGCAGGGCGGCCCACAGGTCGGTGAGGGTCAGCTCTCCGCTCCCGTACACCAACTCGCGCACGGTGATAAGGCTGTCCACAAGGTTCGCCAGGCCGACGAAGGAGTTCTCTACCCAGTTGTAGCGCGCGCCACCGCGGTCGAAGTCCTGGCCCTTCTCCAGGCAGTCGGAGATCAGGCAACTGGCCAGCGGGAAGCAGGCGTGGACGGCTCGGCGCTGCCAGACGGCATCCAGGTTGGCCGCCGCCTGAGCGACCTTCGCCGCCAGATTCGCGCGCACGCCCTCCTGCAGTTCGTCGAACGTCCCCGGCGCGGGAACGCGCCCGGCGGCAATGTCGCCCAGCACGTCCAGCAGGCCCTGCGGACAGTTGAAGTACGGCGCCGTCACCCACATGTTCGAGGCGCCGCAGACCTTGATCTCCACGCACGTGGAGTTCATGTAGTTGAAGCTGTCCGGCTCGCTCACGCCGTGGTCGCGCAAGCCCAGCGGAATCAGCTCGTCATTGAAGAACGCCGGGTCGCCGACGCCAGTAGCGAGCATTTCCACCGCGAAGTCGGTCAGTTCGCCGGGGGTGCCCTCATGCCAGGCCAGGCCGACGGTCGGGTACACCAGCCGCGTGGCCATGCGCGCCGCGAGCGTGAGGTAGGTCAGCTCGTTCGTGACATTGCGGCCCTCGCGGTCGCGCCCGCCGACCATCGCCGCGACGGCCGATCCGGGCCACAGGATGCGGTTCATCTGGATGAACAGGCAGGAGAGCAACTCCAGGGCACGCTGGGGCGTGAGGCGCCCGGCGGCGCGGTCCGCCTGGTAGAAGGGCCATAGCGTCTGATCCAGCCGCCCCGGGCTCGTCAGGCCGTGATCCTCGGCGAACCACAGCGCGATCTCGGCCAGGAACATGAGCTGGATGGCTTCGCGGAACGTCCGCGGGGGTTCGGTGGCGATGTGACGACAGGCCTCGGCGACCTCGCGCCAGTCCTCGGCCCCCTCGGGGTCGGTGTCGGCCATCGCGGCGCACTCGTCGCCGCACCGGGCGATGAACTCCGACAGCGCCTGCATGACGATGCGGCAGGCCGCGTAGAAGTGGCCCTGCTCCTCGGTCAGGTCGGGGCGGCGGCTGCGCTCGCCGATCTCGTGCAACAGCCCCCGTACGCCCACCCGCAGCAGCTTCTCATAGTCGGGGTGGAAGTGTCCCGAGTCGCCCCCGGGGTACGGCGGTATCGTCGCCAGCACCTCCCGGGCGGCCCCCAGCGCTCCCTGCTCGTCGCCGGGGGACTGGCGGAAGGACGGCTTCCCGGGCAGCAACTCACCCGGCTCCAGGTCAAAGGGCATCGCCGCCAGTCGTCCGGCGCACCGGCGCGCTCGCCAGATCAGCCAGTCCTCCTCGTCGGTGTGCGCCGCCCACGCGCGCGCATCGGCAAGCTCATACGCAACCTGCAGGCGGCTGATGACGGAGGTCTCCGGCGCCGGCGGCTGGGGCATCCGTTGTGCCGCGAGGGCTCGCCCGCGCAGGGCCTGCAGGCGCGGGGGCAACTTCAGTGAGACCGTCTCGCCGGTCAGGGGGATGGTGATGGTGTCCAGTGTCGTCGTGGCCATGGCTGTGACTGTGGGAAGCCTCCCAACTGTGTCCGCTACTCCGATGGTGACTGCAGCACCAATGCCAGCACGTCCTGCGCCACGGCCACCGGGTCCCGATCGGCGTCCAGGACGACGGCGCGCGGCCCGAGCGACTGGGCATACTCCACAAACCCCTCGCGTACCCGCCGGTGGAAGTCCACCGACTTGCGCTCGATCCGGTCGGCGAGGTCCCCGCGCTTGCGGCGCAGCCCCACCAGCGGGTCGAGGTCGAGCACGATCAGCAGGTCAGGCTGCAGGCCCCGCGTGGCGTACCAGTTCAGCACCTCGATGGCCTCAGCCCCCACCCCGCCGGCGTAGCCCTGGTAGACCATGGTCGAGGAGGCGTAGCGGTCGCTGATGACGACCTTCCCCGCCTCCAGCGCCGGGCGAATGACCTCCAGCACATGCTGGGCGCGGTCGGCGCAGAACAGGAAGGCCTCGGTCAGCTCGTGCATCTCCTCGAAGGCGGGGTTGAGCAGGCAGTGGCGGACGGCTTCGCCCACGGCCGTCCCGCCGGGCTCGAGCGTCAACACCGTCTGATACCCCTCCGCTTCGAGGGCCTCGGCCAGCAGACGCGCCTGGGTGCTCTTCCCGCAACCCTCGACGCCATCGAACACGATGAAACGGCGGTGGATGTCGGACATGGAACCCCTGGTCCCCCTTGATGGCAAGCCCGCCGGCAGGACGCCGGCGCACCGACGCTTCAGCTCGGAAGGATCATCACGCGGCGGCGCGGCTCCTTGCCCACACTGGTGGAGCGCAGGTTGTGCCGCGCCACGAGTTCGTGCTGCAGGCGCCGGATGTACGAGTTCTGCGGCAACAGTTCCACCGAGCGATTGCCCTCGGCGACCCGCTGCAACGCCTCCTCGACCTCGCGCAACGCGAACTCCTCACGCGCGGAGTCGGCCGTGGTGAAGAGCTTGCGAGCCGCCTCGAAGATCTGGGCGTACGTGTTGCCATGGACGATTTCGACGGGGACGCCCGGCGCCCCTTCGTCGCTGATGCCACGCGCGTTCGGCTCCAGTGCCAGGATCGCGTCGGCCTGCGCGGGCTCCTTGACGATGGCCGCCGGCACGCGCAGCTCCTGCAGAGCCTTCTCGACCTTGCGGCGCGTGAGGCCGCGGATGTGCAGGCGCGAGACGGAGCGCCGCACCTGGCGGTCGGAGATCTCGCGCTGCAGGCGCTCGAAGTCGTCGGCCTCGCTGAGCGCCGGCGCGTGCTCGACGATCTCCTCCTGCACCACCTCGAAGCCGCCCTTCGGGCGCCGCTCGCGGACTTCGGACTGAACCATACGCCCCAGCAGGAGCGCGTCCACCGTGTCGGCCACGTCGTGATGTATGGCCAGCACGTCCAGGTCGCGGATCTCGATCACGGTGTCGAAGGTCGGCGGGGCCTTGCGCTCCAGCACGGTCTTCTGCGTGCCGCGCTTGCGGGCTTCCTCGTCGCTGAGCGTCACCGGCTGGATGCCGCCCACCAGGTCCGCCAGCGTGGGGTTGGACATGAGGTTGTCGAGGTTATTCCCGTGCGCCGTGCCGATGAGCTGCACGCCGCGCTCGGCGATGGTCCGCGCGGCGAAGGCGTCGTCGGCCGTCCCGATCTCATCGATGACAATGACCTCGGGCATGTGATTCTCGACGGCCTCGATCATCACATCGTGCTGCTCTTCGGTGTTGGGCACCTGCATCCGCCGGGCGCGGCCGATGGCCGGGTGCGGCACGTCCCCATCGCCGGCGATCTCGTTGTTGGTGTCCACGACGATCACGCGCTTGCCGAAGTCATCGGCCAGCACGCGCGCGGTCTCGCGCAGCTTCGTCGTTTTGCCGACACCCGGCCGCCCCAGCAGCAGGATGTTGGCACCGGTCTCGATGACATCGCTGATGATGTCAATGGTGCCAAACACGGCGCGACCCACCCGCGCGGTCAGGCCTACGACGTCCCCCAGGCGGTTGCGCATGGCGCTGATGCGGTGCAGCGTGCGCTCGATCCCCGCGCGGTTGTCGCGATCGAACTGTCCGATGCGTGACACGACGAAGTCAATGTCGGTCATGTCGGCAAGCTGGTCGCTCAGAAACTCATAGTGCGAGGCAAAGCGCGCCTCGATGGGCCGGCCGAGGTCAATCACGACCTCGATCAGGTCCCCGAGGCTGGGGTGGTCGCGCAGGCGTTCCTGGATGCGTGGGGGCAGGATCGGCAGGAGCAGGTCCAGGTTGTCGGTAATGAGCGGTTCGGACGACATGGTTGTGTTCACTCCTCCACCCCGGCGCGTTCCCCTCCCCCGCCTCAGCGGCCGCGGGCCCGTCGCAGGACAGGTGCGCCCCTATACATTCTTCCCCCGCGCGGCGATGCGCCACACGTCGCGCACGATTCCGTCCTGGACGATCACCATCTCATCGTACAGGTTCAGGCACGTGCAGATGCGCGGCGGGATGATGCGCACCTTGTCGCCGATGTGCAGGTCCCCGGCCGCGCGGTCGAGATAGCCGTGCTCGTCGTTGATCTTCACCACCCGCGCGCCCGGCGGGTCGAGCAGCACCCCGTAGCCCTCGGTGAGCTGCGAGACCTGTTGGTCCAGCGACTTCGTGCCCGCGTCAATGATGAAGCGATCGGGCGCGGGATGGCTCACGACCGTCGCCAGGACCGTCGCAGCCACGTCCCCCACGGCGCAGGTCCCGAGGTCCATCTGGTTGTGGTCGTTGAGGCAATACGTGCCGGACCGAATCTCCGTCAGGCCGCAGTGGGCCGGGTAGCGCCCGGCCGTCGGCGTCGAGCCGCCACTGATCCGCTCGATGTCGAAGCCCGCCTGCCGCAGCTCCTCAGCGATGGCGGCCAGGCCCGCGCCCTCTTCGGCGCAGTAGGCGCGGCGCTCCTGCTCGGTGCGGCACGAGTACGACCGGGCGGCATACGCCATGAGGCCGACGATGTTCAGCGCGGGCAGGGCGGTAATCTCACCCGCGAAGGCCACGGCACGCTCCGGCAGCACGCCACAGCGCCCCGCACCCGCGTCAATCTCGATCATCACGTCCAGCGCCATGCCGGCCGCGCCGAAGGCCTCCGACAGTTGCCGCGCCCCCTCGACGCTGTCCACGGCCACCGACAGCTTCGGCACGCGCCGCGCCAGCGCCACCAGCCGGCGCATCTTCGCCGCGCCGATGAGGATGTTGGCGATGAAGATGTCCTCGATGCCGGCGTCGGCCATGACCTCGGCCTCGCCGATCTTCGCGGCCGTTACGCCCACGGCCCCGGCGCGCACCTGCATCTGCGCGATCTGCGGCGTCTTGTGGGCCTTGATGTGTGGCCGGACCTCTAGCCCCGCCGCTTCCGAGGCCCTCTGTAGACTGAGGATGTTGCGTGTCAAGATATCCGCATCCACGATGAGCGCGGGGGTGTCCACGGCGGCGAGTGGCTGTCCGATGAGTTCACACTTGGGCATGTCGAGTTCCTGTTACGGCGATGGATGGTCGGTCGCGCCGGCTGGTCCGGCCGGTCGCGGCGTGAAGAGGTATAGCTTCACGTACGCATCCCACGCGGGACGGCGGAGCACCAGCGACAACATGCGCTGCTCCTGCACGCTACGTGGCATGATGTTCCACACCTGCTCGGCCGCCCCCTGCGCGAGCAGCTTGCCGCGCAGCTCCAGCCCGTAGCCCATCATCTCCTGCGAGCCCCGGTCGCGCGTGATCAGCCAGGTGCGCCGGTCGAAGGTCAGGCTGCCGGCGATCATCTCGTGGACCTGCGGCTCCCGGCCGGTGAGGGCGTGGCCATCATAGTACCGCCAGAAGGCATCCTCGATGGCCAGCACACGGTCGCCCGGCTGCTCGTGCTGCTGGAGGATCGTGTTGACCTGCCGCCACGGCGGGGCGAAGCCGGGGTTCAGGAGCTGCTCGCGGGCGAAGTAGTTGTGTAGGCCGTAGCCGTAGACGGCCACCAGGACGACTGCCGGCAGGATGCCGGCGCTCCTACGACACAGGCCCCGCGCCAGCGTGAGGTAGGCCAGCGGCGCTGTGAACATCGCGAAGCTGACGATGCGGTTCGGGGGGACGTTCGCCGCGACCGTGGACATCATGGCAGCGCCGATGGCGATGTTGAGGGGCCACGCCAGGGCGATGAGCCACTCCGGCACGCCAGGCTCGGCCGTCGCCTCGCAGGGCGGGGTGTCCGCCATAGCCGCAGGCGGACAGGGACCCCGCCGCCCGATCATCCGCCATAGCCCCACGATCAACCCGCCAACCGTCACCAGCAGCGCCGGCCCTGTCAGCCACCAGCGCCACGGGTCTACGCACTCCCCCGTCGCCAGCGCGAACACCGGCAGCGCCAGCTTCACCGCGAGGCCCCATAGCGACCCGGCCAGCGGGTCGGGGTTGATGAGCCCCACCATCCCGGCGCGCTGCAACGTCATGCTGATGATCGGCACGATCAGGCAGAGCGCCACCACCGCTGCCACCGCACACTGCCCGGCCAGCCGCCCGTCCCGCCGCACCAGCGCCGCCAGCACAGTCAGCCCGACCAGCGCCATGACCACCAGGAAGGCGACGTAGTCCGTGTACGCTGTTGCTGCCGCCACGATCCCCAGCGTCAGGGCCATGGCCCAACCGCGCCGCTGCCACAGGCGCACCAGCACGTAGATCGCCAGCATCGTGACTGCGGCCGTGAACGAGAAGTACCGCCCCATACGGAAGTACGTGAGCACCAGCGGCGACAGCGCCATGAGCCACGCGGCGAGAAGCCCCTCGCGCTTGAGACCCAGCCGCACCGCGACCAGCCACCCGAGCCACCAGGCCAACAGCGCCCACGGGATCGAGAACGCTCGGAGCCACCCGTCCGAGGTGCCCCACTGCAGCCAGAAGTGCAGCAGCGCCGGGTACAGCGGCGGGTGCGAGGCGTCCCCGAAGGCGGCATGATGCAGCGGGGCCTGTGCGGCGAGCGAGAACTCCTCATCCGTCCACAGCTCGCGCCCGCCCAGGTCCCAGCACAGCAGCGCCGTAAGCAGCAGTCCGGCTGCGAGCAGATGCAGCCGGACGGCGCGGTTCTCGATCGCGGCGTGTTCCATGGTGGTCCCTCGCGTGGGGCGGCCCCCCCCTGCCCACTGGCCGGTCCAGGATGTCCCGGCCCACGCGGCAGTCGCCGTCCCGGCCCACGCGGCAGTCGGAGCTAGACCTCCCGGTACACCTTCCCGCCCAGCAGCCCGTCAATCTCCTTGTTGACGGTGTTGCGCGGGGCCCGGCCGGCCATGCAGGCCTTGACGTCGTCCATGATCTTGTAGCGGATGTCCCAGCCGGCTTCCACAGACATCCAGCCGATGTGCGCCGACAGCGTGGCGTTCGGGGCGGTGAACAGCGGCATGTCCGGCGGCGGGGGCTCCTTCTCGTAGACGTCAATCCCCGCCCCGGCGATCCAGCCCTCGTGCAGCGCCTTGGCCAGTGCCTCGGTGTTCACCAGCCCGCCCCGCGCGGTGTTGATGAGGATGGCAGTCTGCTTCATCATCTTGAGCTGCGGCTCGTCAATCATGTGGCGCGTCTCGTCAGTTAGCGGCGTGTGCAGCGTGATGATGTCCGCTTCGCGCAGGACGGTCTCCACGTCGTAGATGTCATCGAGCCCCAGGGCGCCCTTCTGCCGCTCGTCAATGAACGGGTCGCAGACCATGACCTTCATGCCGAGGGCCTTCATGATGCGCACCACGCGCCCACCGATGCGGCCGCAGCCGACAACTCCCAGCGTCTGCCCGAACAACCGGTGCACGTCCCCCATCGGGGCGAAGTTCCATATCTGCGTCTCCGCGGCGTCCTTGAGCACCTCCAGGCTGGCGAACAGCTTGCGCGCACAGGCCATGATGAGCGCCACGGCCTGCTCGGCGACCTCGGTGGCGCAGTAGTCGGGCTGGTACGCAAAGCGGATCAGCTTCTCGGTGCAGGCGGGGACGTTGACATTGTCGTAGCCGATGCCGTGGCGGATGAGCAGTTGGCACTTATCCAGGCTGCCGATGACCTCCGGGTCGAAGGCGGCCATGTTCACGACCACGATGTCGGCATCCTTGACCTTGGCGATCAGGTCGGCCTTGGGCGCCTGCTTGAGCTGGTGGTGCTCAAATGTGACGTCGGGCATCTTCGCGAACTCTTGGACCTCCCAGTCCAGATCGTTCTCAATGTAGTCGGTGATGACGACTTTCCACTGTTTCAAGACGAACTCTCCTTCGGCGGGTCGATGGACAACAGTTCGGCGGGCAGGGCCCAGTCTCCTTCGCTACGGGCCATACACCTCCACCTCGTCCACCATGCAGAAGCCGTGGCGCTTGAAGTGCCACCGGACATAGCGTGCGGTAGCCTGCAGCGGCGTCTCCATCAGGCCCACGGTCCGCTCACGCGACTCGGGCGAGGCGAACGGGATGCCCAGGAGCTGGGCCGGCTCCGCGGGGTGCTCCGTGGTCGTGACCGGCGCGGACCACGCCATGCCGTCGAGCGAGGTCTGTACGCTGACCTCCGCGGGATAGTGGACGTCGGCATCACCACCCCCGGCGACGTGCGCCGCGGCCAGTGTGACCTCCTGCGGGCGCTCCAGATCTACGGTGACGATGGGGTCAGCCGCTGCCGAGCCGGCGACCTTCGTGCGGTCCCAGAAGCCCGACGAGACCTCGCCATCGGTCAGGCGACGGCTATCGTCGGGATACTGCCCCACCGGCGGGCGTGTCAGCGGGCCCTCCACGCGGTAGAGCCGTCCCCGCGCCACGTTCACGCCACTGGCGATGATCTCGATCTCATCGAGCAGCAGGAACGAGTGGGGCACGAGGTCCAGCCGGAGGTAGCGAGTCCCCGGCGCGTTGAGAGTGGCTTCGAGCCACGCCTTCGCCACCGCCGTCGCCCCCGGAGGCTCCGCGGGCGGCGTGATGCGGCGCAGCAACGGCTGCCACTGCCTGCCGTCCGCCGAGACCCAGACCGTTATAGCCGACGGGAAGTAGGTATCGGCAACGCCCCCGCCCCACGCGTGGATGCGCACGCGCGAGATTGTCTGGGGCCGCCCCAGGTCCAGGATGATGCGCGGCTGCGTCCCCAACCATCCCGCCAGCTTGTGATCCAGGAACACCGCCGCAAAGTCCCCATCGGTCAGCTTCTTGCCGTCGTCGGGGTAGTTCCAGGTCGTTGGGGCCGGGGGCGGCGCCGGCTCGAACGTGTAGGGCTTCCCCAGAGCCAGGCCGGCGGCCAGCTCCATCTCGACCTCGTCCAGGGCGATCGGTCGGTTGGCCTCCTCCCCGGTCAGCTTGAGTTCAAGGCGGCTCGACAGCGCCAGGGGCAGTGGCACCTGGAAGTAGGCCGCCCACTGCCCTTCGGGCGCCTCGAGGTCCACGGCGGACGTTCTGGCTCCGTACGTCACCTCCACGTGCGCCGGCCACTGCCCACCCGGGGGCTTCACGGCGTGCAGCCAGAGCGTGCCGGCATGGCGGTCATCGGGCATGCCGAGGGTCAGCGTGCCCCCCCCTGTCGCCCACGTGACCAGCTTCGCAGCCTCCTGGGACCCGCTGGCGTACTCGCGGTCGGTCAAAGCTTGTCCATCGCCCACCCCGTCGGTAGTGCAGGCGGCGTCCAGGCCCGGCTCAGCCACGGGAATCGCGCGCACTTGATCCACCCGCAGCCGCCCGCCCTGCGGCCCGGAGAGCTGCACGGTCAGTGACTGGCCCACCTGCGGGGCGCCGATGATCCGCCACCAGTGCCAGCCGCCATCGCCGGCCGTCGCGGGGCTGGCGATCGAGCCGATCAGCCGGGGCGGGTCGCCGCTGTCGTCGGCCATGCTCGCGGTCGCGAACGCAATGGCGTCGGCACCAGCACCCTCGCAGCGTACATGCACCAACACCTTGCGGACGCGCCGGGAGGTCGGGAAGGTCACAGTCAGAAGGCCGCCGCTGCCGGGGATGGTGACCGCCTGGGCCTCCGCCGCCGGCAGCTCTCCCGTCAGGGCCAGTGTAGCCTCGGGCATCAGGCCCGGCAGGCGCAGCACACAGGGCGCGCCCTGTGACACGCACGCCGGGTGCTCCCGGTAGGTCCGCTTGTGGAAGGCGTAGAGCGCGTCGTAGAGACGGTTGTCGGCGGGCACGTCGCTGCTGTACATGCGGCCGATGTCCACGATGGTCTGGTAGTACCCGTGCACGGCGCTCATGTAGCCCTCGTAGGCGGGCAGGCCGTGGTTGAGGTAGTCGTACAGACCCTCGCGATCCCCACTGCCATAGATGGTGCGGTACGGCACCTCGATCTCGATGCCCAGCCCGCTCTGCCACGCTCGCGCGGCCGTATCGGTGAACATCTGCTCGTCGCGGCGGCGATAGTGGTCCTCGGCGCAGGCGTAGTTGGGCTGCAGGATGGCGAAGTCCAGGCCCAACTCGCGCCACTTCTCCACGCCCGGCGCCCGCGCGTAGGGGATCCAGTGCAGCCCCAGGTGGTGCTCGTGGATGACGCGCGCGGCGGCCTTGACCCGCTCCTCATCCGCCGGAGGAATGCCCTCCTTCATCCAGTAGAGGCCCCACAGCGAGAGGTGCTTGAAGTGCCCCTCGGCGAAGCGCCGCACCACGTCCCCGGCAAACCACTCGGTGCAGCGCACGGCGTCCTCGGTCTTGCTCAGGTCGAGGCTGCGCCCGTTGCCATCCACTGCGCCGAAGTCACGCTGCTCGGGGGACATGTACGGCATCATCAATATCACCGGGGTGGGACGCGGCGGCGGCCCGAGCGTCTGCGCCACTTGCCCGATGGCGTCGTCGAGGGCGTGCAGGTTCAGCTCCGGGTCGAAGAGCACGTCGAGGTAGTAGCGCCAGTCCGCCAGGTTCGTGGGGCCGTCGTCGTACTTGGCCTTCGACGGGGCCCCGAAGATGGTCAGGAACAGGTAGGAGTCGTAGAACCAGTCGCGGGGCCGCCCGCCGGCCCGCTTGTCCAGATAGGCCACATAGGGCAGCAGGTCGGCCGTCCTGTAGTGGAACCGCGTGCAGAAGCTGTCGCCGATGTACAACAGCATCAGATCGCGCGTCCCCCCGCTGCGTGCATCGTCCTGGGGCCAGTACTCAGCGTGGGCCGAACCCACGAGACATGACACAGCGGCGATCGCAAGGAGACATCGCATGGTGTAACCCCCAACAGGTGTTGGGTATACGTTCCTCGTGTGCAGGCGGGCTCCTGCTGCCGCCGCCCGGCGTCGCCGTATGGTTGACGGCGGTGGTAACACCGGCTACAATCTTGTGTGACAGAGGTATCACCAGGAGTCCTCCGTGGGGGCGCGCAAGTTGCCCTAGACAGGGAAAGACCCGGGGAGCATCGTCGGTGCTGTTGGCGCGTCTTGTTCCGGGCGAACAAGGTCCTTCCAGGCCCGACGGTGAATAGGTTGCAAGCTGGTGTGTTGGCCCCCCGCACTCGCGCCGGGGAGGATCTATGGCCAGGACCGCCGCAGAAAGCGAAGTGGTGTCAGTGCCCGTGAGTGGCTCGTCTACCCGTTTGATCGCCCTTGTGCTGCTTCTGGTCGCGGTCGTGGCCATGGCGTCCGCCCAGACGACGGGCACTGCCGCCGCGAAGCCTGCGCCCACCACCGGCCCCGACGCCGAGCGCACCCCCCCCGCCCGGGTTTCCCCGGGCTCAAGCACACCGGCAACGGGTCGCGCCAACGGTACGGCCACCGTCGTTGAAACCCAGGTAGCTGAGCCGCCGCCTGTGACCTATCTCCCGCCCCACGGCCTCGCGCCGGTCCGCGAGCACGTTGACGCGGGACGTCTGTTCACATCCCTGGCCCGTTTCGGCGCTGCGGTGTTCTCGCGGCAACCCGCTGATACCCAGGTGCAAGCGGCGGACCGACAGGTCGGCGCGCCCACGGACACGCTTGCGCCTGCCCCTGGGCCCTGGGGTCCGGCGCCCGGAGGCGTGCCCCAGGGGCTCGCCGGGAGCGCGCCCGGTCGTTACTGGGCGCCCACAGGACCCGCACCCACGTACCCGGCCCCAGCAGGCCCCACTCCCGCCCCAGCGACGCCGCAGCCCGGGCCCTACGCTACGACTGCCACAGCGTCGACTGCCCCGGGTACTGCCGGCATGCCGACAGACGGGATGGGCGGCGCTGCGATGGGCGGAACGTGGGGGGTGCAGAACGCACCCGCAGGCTCCGCTGCACGCTTCCCGGTCACAGCCGGACCGACGTATGCCCCACCCGGCACGCCCATCTTCGGCGGGCCTGTCCCCCCCAACTACATCCTGGGTGGCGGCGACATGCTGGAGCTGCGCGTCTGGAGCCGCAACCGGGAGCAAGCATCCACCACCGTGACGGTCAGCCCTGAGGGCTTTGTGTTCCTGCCGACGGCCGGCAAGCTCAGCGTGGCGGGCCAGACAGTCCAGCAGGCCCGTGAACTCGTCGCGGCCGCGTACGCACGCATCTATGACCGTCCCGAAGTGACCCTCCTCGTGGCCACCCAGCGCGCCGTGGACGTGTACGTGCTGGGTGACGTGTCCCAGCCGGGGAAGTACACGCTCTCGGGCATGGCGACCGTGTTCTCTGCCCTGTACGCAGCGTGTGGCCCCTCCGAGAGCGGCTCATACCGACAAGTCCGTCTTGAGCGCCTGGGCGAGAAGCCACAGCTCATTGACCTGTACGACTACCTCCTCCGCGGCGAACGCAGGGGCGATGTTCTGCTGCAGAACGGCGACATGCTGTTCGTGACACCGGCCAAGCTGGAGATCGGGGTCGCAGGGGAGGTGCGGCGGCCGGCGCGGTACGAGCTGACCGAGCCCATTACCCTCGCTGATGCCCTCGAGATGGCTGGCGGGATCGGGCCACAGGGCTATGCCCCGGCCATCGAGGTGTGGCGCACCGGCGATCACCGCGGTTGGCAACTGGTCAACCTCGATGCCACTGACAAGACCCGCCTGTCCGTGCAGGACGGCGACCTCATCGTGGTCAAGCCGCTGCTCCCGATCACCCAGCAGACCGTGACCATTCGCGGTGCGGTGAACCGTCCTGACAGCTACGCGTTCTCCGCCGGCCTGACTGTCAGTGGGCTCCTCAAGCTGGCCGAGGGACCCGCCGACGGTGCCAACCTCCGGCAGGCCCTGCTGTGGCGCCTGGACTCCGACATGGCCTACAACGTTGAGCGCGTCTCGCTGACGGACGCGCTCAAGGGCAAGGCTGGGGCCGACATTCCCCTGCAGCCGCGCGACGTGGTCTATCTCATGTACCAGGAGGAGGCGATGGTCACGGTCCAGGGCGAGGTACTCCGCCCGGGATCGTACCCCTTCGGCCAGGGCATGCGCGTGCGTGACCTGATCAGCCTGGCCGGTGGCCTGACGTCCCAGGCGTTCGCCAGGCGGGCGAACCTGATGCGCTGGCTGGACACGACCCAGGAACTGACAGTCGTGGCGGTGGACCTGCAGGCGGCGCTGGCGGGCAACGACCAGGCCAACACCCCGCTGCAGCGTCTGGATGTTCTGGAGGTCAAGGCGCGCGACGTGGCGGTGGCCGTCGCCAAGGTCCACATTGATGGCTGCGTCCAGACGCCCGGCTCTTACCCCTACTACCCAGGCATGAAGGTCAGTGACCTGATCTATGCGGCCGGCTGCCCCCTGCCGCAGGCGAGCAGCATCGAGTACGTCCGCGGCCGCACCACCGACAGCATCGAGCCGCAGCGTCTGACCCTCACCGGTCCCCCGGAGGCGTTCCGCGTTGAGCCCGACCTGGTGCTGGAGCCGGATGTCCGGGTGAGCGTGCAAGGCCACGGCCGGTTCGTCAGCGCTCCCAGCGTCGTGCTGGTCAGAGGCCAGGTGACCACCCAGGGGGCGTATGCCCTGCTCCACCAACAGTCCGACGAGGGCGATACCGTCTGGTCCGTGCTCCAGCGCGCCGGCGGACCCCTTCCTGACGCCGACCCGAGCGGCATCGTCGTCTACCGTGGTCTGGGTGAGATCTTCAGCCAGACGCGCGAGTTGGGCCAGATGATGCGCAACTACAACCGGGAGACCGTGGCCGCCGCCGAGCAACTGGAGAACGCCGCAGCCGCCATTGAGCAAGCCATGAGCAAGCAGGTCAACACCCAGTTGGCGCAGATATTCTCCAGCGATGCCGCGGTCTCGGTGGTGATCCCGCCGCGCGCCCTGCAAGTGGAACAGTCCCTCCAGGCGATCCCGGTTGACGGAAAGCGTCTGCTGGAGAGCCACGGCAAGGAGGGCGACGTACAGCTCAGCACTGGCGACGTGATCATGGTGCCGCGACGGCGCGACACCGTGGCAGTGGTCGGGGCGGTTGTCCGCCCCGGTGCCGTGCCGTATGAGGCTCATCTCCGCATCCGTGACTACGTGGCGAGGGCCGGCGGTCTCGCGAACGACGCCGCCGACAAGCGGCTCCTCGTGCTGGCGCCCAATGGCAGCGTGCGCCCCACCACGAAGAAGACGATCATCCAGCCCGGTGATGTGATACTGGTTCCTTCGCAGTACATCGTGCAGACTCGTAGGACGCAGAGCACGTGGGAGAGCGTGTTGCGCGGCCTCGCTACAGCCGCCGCTTTGGCTTTGACTCTGTGATGCGGCCGTAGTGCGGGGGCAGACAGCGTAGCATGCCGTGCAGCTTTGGTGGGAGGATTCACCATGGGCGAAGCAGGTCGCCTCAGTGTTCGACGTGAGTTAGCGCCCGTCGCCACGCGTTCTCGGTCCGACTATGCGCGACGAGTCAACGGTGAAGGGCAGAGCCGCCCGTGGTGGACGGCTGTGATCATCACGGCCGGTTCGGCCCGTCAGGCTGAGCGCTACGAGGCCGAGGTGCAGCGACGTCTCGAGAGCGGGCGGGTGCCCGAGGGCGTGCACTACCTGACCGTGCCCGACCCCGGCGGCGTCCGCATCGGCAGCGGCGGCGCCACTCTGAACGCCCTGACCGCCATGGCTCAGAGCGGGTTCATGCCCACCGACCCGGCGGCCCTCCAGGATTGGTGGCGCACCCAGCGCATTCTCATCGTCCACTCCGGGGGCGACTCTCGACGCCTCCCGGAGTACTCCCTGTCGGGCAAGCTCTTCAGCGCCCTGCCGGTACGGACCCCCTGGGGCGATGTCAGCACCGTCTTCGATGAGATGCTTGCCTTCTCGACGGCCTGGGCCTCACGACTGTCTTCCGGGTTGCTGGTGGCCTCCGGCGACGTCGTACTGTCCTTCGACCCCACTCAGCTTGACTGGAGCCGACCGGGCGTCTGCGGCGTGGCCATGCGCGAGACGGTGGCCCGCGGCAGCGCCCACGGCGTCTTCGTGACCGACGACACGCACCGCGTCTACAGCTTCCTGCAGAAGCCGACCGCCGACCAGGTCCAGGCTGCGGGCGGCCTCTTGGCGGGGGACCGTGTCGCCCTCGACACCGGCCTGTTCCGCTTCGACGCGGCGACTGCGTCGTGCCTGTCCACGCTGTCGGAGGCGTGGCGCAGGGACCAGCCGGCCGCGGGGGATGCCCCGCCCGCCGCGCCCCCGTCGCGCTGGGAGATTGACATCTACCAGCACTTCGCGGGCGCCCTGACCGGGGAATGGGTCCCCCCTGCCCACGCGCCCCGTATTCTGCACCAATTGGCTGAGACGCTCACCGATGTGCCCTTCTGGTGTGACATCGTGGATGGTGAGTTCACCCACATCGGCACGACCGAACTGTTCCGGCGCCTGATGACCGAGGAGAGCGGGCTGTCGCAGCTCTACGACACCAAGCAGCGGCTTGGGGCCGTGGCTCCCGCGGGTGTCCGCTCGGCCGGGGTGATCGTGGACTCCGTGCTCGCCCCTGAGACCGATCTGGGCCCGCGCTCGCTGGCCATCGAGTGCGAGTTGGACCGTCCCCTGCGCGTCGGCCCCGGGGCTATCCTGCACGGGGTCACAGCCGACATCGGCCTGGTCGAGGTGCCCGAGGACAGCGTGGTGCACCAGGTGCCCGTCATCGGTTCCGACGGCGCCAAGGGTACCGTGGTCCGCGTCTACGGCGTCCCGGACGACCCGAAGGTCAGTCTGGTCAGCGGCCGCGCCACCTGGTTCGGCCGCCCCCTTCTCGAGTCTCTCGCCACACTCGGCATGGACCCCGAAATGGTCTGGCCGGGCGTTCCCCTGCCCGAGCGTTCGCTGTGGAATGCCCGCCTCTTCCCGGTGGGGACGCCGGCCGAAGCGGGGCTGTGCGCTGCCTGGATGCTCGGACAGACCGATGACGAACCGGCGGCGCTGTGGGCGGGCCTGGAGCGCATGTCCCTGGCTTCGAGCACCGCCCATGCGGATGATTCCGAGCTGTCCGCCCTGCTGGCGCGCCGTCGCCAACTGCAGTGGCAGTACAGCACGCTGGCTCTGGTGGAGTCAGGCAACGACCTGCGCCCGCTGATCGTCAGCGCCCCGAGCCCGGCGGCCCTGGCCGCCGTTGGCCGGCTGCTGCTGGAGCGCGGGGAGGCGATCGGCGCGGAGGCGCCCACCGGCGCCGCGAGCACGATCTACCAGGCCAGTTGCTTCCTCGCCGGTGCCGGCCTCGCCACCGAGGCCGAACAGGCGCGTACGGACGCCTTCGCGTACGTGCAGCGGGCCGTGGCTGCCGGTGTGAGCACGACGCTTTGCGTACAGGGGGACGCCTGCTGGCAGCACGACCGGGTGGAGGTCTCCGCCCCGGCCCGCATAGACCTGGGTGGCGGCTGGTCCGATACACCTCCGTTCTGCATTGACTGGGGCGGGACGGTTCTCAACGTCGCGCTGGCCCTCAATGACGCCTACCCGATCGTCACCTCCGTCGAGCGTCTCGAGGACCCGATCATCCGCTGCGTCGCGGCGGAAGACAGCCGAGTGGCAGTGTTTGACTCGACCGAGGAAGTCCTTGCTCCCCTGGGGCCCGGCTGCCCGTTCAGCATCCCCCGGGCCGTCCTACAGATGCTCGGCGTCGCTTCGGCCGACGAAGCCCTCGAGGACACACTCACCCGTCTGGGCGGAGGCCTGGAGATCCGCACGAACGTGTGCCTCCCCATGGGCTCGGGCCTGGGCACGAGTAGCATCCTGGGCGCCACCGCCCTCCGCGCCATGACCGAGATGCTGGGCATGCCGCTGTCGGACCACGATCTGAGCGACCAGGTGATGTGCCTGGAGCAGCAGATGACGACCGGTGGTGGCTGGCAAGACCAGGCTGGCGGCATCTTCCCGGGAGCCAAACTCGTCCGGACCGGCCCCGGCGTGCGCCAGCGCCTCCGCGTCGAACCCCTGGCATGGACCCCCGAGCGCGAAGAGGAGTTCTCGCAGCGCCTCGTGCTGTACTACACCGGCTTCCAGCGGGTCGCCAAGGATCTGCTGGCCCAGGTCGTTGGCAGCTACCTGGCCCGCGAGACCCACACCGTGCAGGTTCTGCACAGCATCAAGACGCTGGCTGAGGAGATGCGCTTCGCCATGCAGGAGGGGGACTGGAGGCACCTGGGGGACCTGCTCGACCGGCACTGGCAGCTCAACGTGCAGATGGGCCGGCGCATGGCCAACGCCCCGGTCAACGCCATCCTGCACGCCACCCGGCCCTTCCTGCTGGGCGCCAAGCCCGCCGGCGCTGGCGGCGGCGGCTTCCTCATCATGCTGACCGAGGATCCTGACGCTGCCGAGGCCCTTCGCCAGCACCTGGCCCACGCCGACCTGCCCGGCCAGGTCTACGCCCACACCGTCGCCAAGGAGGGGCTGCGCGTCGCGGTCTCCTGAGGAAGCTATCCCCCGGCCAGCAGGCGGGTGAACTCGTCCTCGTCCAGCACGGTCACGCCCAGTTCCTGGGCCCGGGTGAGCTTGGAGCCCGGGTCGGCCCCCGCCACCACGTAGTCCGTCTTCTTGCTCACGCTGCCGGTCACCTTGCCGCCCCGCTGTCGGATGGCGTCGGTGGCAGCCTCACGGGTGAAGCCCTCCAGCGTGCCCGTCAGCACGAACGTCTTGCCCGCCAGCGTCGCCTCGCCCGCCGGAGCGGCCGCCGGTGCTTGCGGGTTCACCCCGGCCGCCAGCAGCCGCTCGACCACCTCGCGGTTCCGTTCCGCAGCGAAGAAATCGCGCACCTGCCCGGCGATCTCCGGGCCGATGCCGGGCACCGCCTCCAGGTCCTCACGGCTGGCCGCCATCAGCGCGCGAATGTCCCGGAAGTGGGCAGCGAGCAGGTCAGCCACGGCACTCCCCACGTGCGTGATGCCCAGCCCGAAAATGAAGCGCCCCAGACTGGTGACCTTGCTGCCCTCGATGGCGGCCAGGAGATTGTCAGACGACTTGTCCCCCATTCGCTCCAGGCTGACAAGCTGCTCCTTCCGCAGGGCGTACAGGTCGTACAGGTGGCGCACGAGCCCTTGCGAGGTGAGGATGCCCGCCCAGCGCTCGCCCAAGCCCTCGATGTCCAGCGCGCCGCGCGAGGCGTAGTGCTCAATGCGCCCCTCAAGCTGTGCCGGGCAGTCCGCCGACGGGCAGCGCGTCACCGCTTCCCCCTCCTCCCGCACCACCGCCGTGCCGCACACGGGACAGGCGTCGGGCAGATGGTACGGCGCCGTGCCCTCCGGGCGCCGCTCCTTGATGACCACCACGACCTGTGGGATCACGTCTCCTGCCCGCTGGACGAGCACGGTGTCGCCCTCGCGGATGTCCTTACGCTCGATCTCGTCCTGGTTGTGCAGGCTTGCGCGGCTGACGGTCACGCCGCCGATGTGCACGGGCTCGAGCACGGCAATGGGCGTGATCGCCCCGGTGCGGCCGACGCTGGCCATGATCGAGCGTATGACCGTCGTCTCCTGGCGCGGGGGGAACTTGAAGGCCACGGCCCAGCGCGGGCTGCGGCTGCGCGCCCCCAGTTCGTCCTGCAGCCGCCGGTCATCCACCTTGATGACCACACCATCTATCTCGTACGGCAGGTCGTCGCGCCGCTCCAGCATGTCGGCGTGGTACGCCAGCACTTCGTCCACATCCGCGCACCGGCGTCCCAGATCGTTGATCGGCAGCCCCCATGCCCGCAGGGCGGCCACCAGCTCCTCCTGCGTGCCGGCTGCCAGACCCTCGGCCTCCCCGATGTCGTAGCAGAACAGGGCCAG
Organism: bacterium; assembly: GCA_021372615.1. Classification (NCBI taxonomy): domain Bacteria; species bacterium. Next base: position 83,425 of record JAJFUB010000092.1, read on the forward strand.
CGGGCGGGAGGCCGTGATCCCCGAGTCAAGCTGACGCAACGAGCCGGCGGCGGCGTTGCGCGGGTTGGCGAAGGCCGGCTCCCCCGCCTCCTCCCGGCGGCGGTTGAGGTCCTCGAAGTCCGCGACACGCATGTAGACCTCCCCCCGCACCTCCAGACGAGACGGGACGCGCCGCTGGAGGGGCCGGCTATCAGCCGGCCCGTCGTTCGGAGCGGGTGGCACTTCCAGGCCAGGTAGCTGGCGCGCGCCAGTGACGGTGGGCCGGCTGATAGCCGGCCCCTCCGACGGCGCCAGCCCTGCGTCCCCCGAGAGGCGCAGCCGCAACGGCGCCTGTCGGATGGTGCGCACGTTGTCGGTGACATTCTCCCCGACGACACCGTCCCCGCGCGTCGCGGCGACCTCGAGCGCGCCGTTCACGTACACCAGCTCCACCGCCAGCCCATCGAACTTCGGCTCCGCCCAGTAGACGACCGGCGTCTCACTCGCCCTGGCGCATGTGTCGGCGAAGTTGCGGAGTTCCGCCTCCTCGAAGATGCTCTGCAGGCTCATCATGGGTTGGGAATGGGTGACGGCGCCCAGCTCTGTCCGGATCGCCGCCCCCACACGCTGTGTCGGCGAATCGGCTGTCACCAGCTCCGGGTGGGCCGCCTCCAGCTCCTGCAACTCCTGCATCAGCCGGTCATACTCGGCATCGCTGAGGGTCGGCTGATCGAGGATGTAGTACCGGTAGTTCGCTTCGCTGAGGTCGGCGCGCAGGCGCTCGATGCGCGCGTTGAGGTCTTCGTCCATGGTCCACCTCATGTCATCCGCAGGGGTGCACTCATATTCGCCCCTCGGCCCCGGCGCCCCTGCGGGAGGATTTGCGGGCACCGGCGGCCAATTGTCACTCCCGGGGGGAGCACATGGGGACCGGAGGGACACATGAGCGAGCACGAGGTCTCGGAGAAGGACCGGCAGATGGCGGCGCAGTGCCTGACCTGCCCGGTGTGCAAGCGCGCCCGACAGAAGCAGAGGGGATTGGCGTTCTGGTTCGTCAAGAAGATCGAGGGCAACCTGTGCCCGTACTGCAAGGCGTATGAGCGGGTGTACGGCAAGAAGGCGCACGAGCCGGAATAGCCGGCGGCGGTGCCCCGCCCTCTCCCCTACTTCCGGTTCAGCACCGCGAAGGTCTTCAGCCGCCAGAACAGGTCCTGCGAGGACTGGATCAGTCCGGCGAGTTGTGCCTCGGCCTGCCAGTCACCGGCCTGGCCTCGCGTGCTCAAGTCCTCCACCTGCTTGAGGACCCCCTCCACCTTGGGCTTGAGCGCCGCCCCGTCGTCCGCCGCGTCCGCGATGAGCTGGCCCGCCTCGGACTTCAGCTTCGCCACATCCAGCCCGCGCACAGTGCCAGGGCGGAAGTCCAAGTTCAGCAACTCCACCAGGTCCTCGTTGCCGCGCGCCTGCAGGTACGCGATGGCCTCGGCGTTGGTGCTCTTGCACAGGTCATATAGGCCCAGGCGCAGACTGCCGGCCTCGGGCTTGACGCTGAACTCGGTCATCACCGCATAGTCCCCGATGCTGACCTTGCCGCCCAGCAGCGGGGCCTGCTCCACGATCGCGGCGCACGGCCCCTCGCCCTCGCCCTTCGCCACGTCGAACACGGTGTCGTAGTACAGCAGCCACGGGTCCTGTCCCGGGGCCACTGTCAGCGTGGACGGCTCCTGCTGGTCCGTTCGCGGCGTCTTCACGTGGCGCTCGCCGCGCCGGTGCATGGCCGACGTGAAGAAGCTCGGGTAGCACCGCAGCCTGACCGTGACGTTCTTGAGCGTGTGCCCCTCGCGGGGCTGCCACTTGAGCAGGCACAGCACGTGGTTCGCGCCGGGCAGGAGGACGGTGCGCAGCGCCACCTCGGCGTCGGGATGCCCCCAGACCACCTGGAACTCACCCCGCGCACCGCTCTCGATGACCTGCATCTGCGTGAGGTCCTGCCGCACCACGTCCTTGCCATTGACGTCCATGGTCAGGAAGCCACTGTGGTACCAGTTGCACGCGCACGGTGAAGGCATCCCGAAGTTGCCCTCCGCCGAGGGATGCTCTCCGTTGTGTGACGGGTCAATACAGCCGCTGTACTGGAAGCTGTACTTCTGCCGCGTGTTCTCGAGCCAGATGTTGCGCGTCAGTATCTGGTGTCCCGGACACTGGTGCGTCGAGGGGCCGGTCCGCCCGCCATCGTCATGGGCGCCCACTTGCTCTTGCGCCGCCGGCTGCCCCCATGCCACCAGGGGCACGCCCAGCAGGAGAAGCGGCAGAACCCGTAGCGCCATTCTCATGGTGGTCTCCTCTAGCCAGACCGTAGTGCCAGCTTCCAGCCGTCGCACCCGCGGCAGGTAGTGCGGGCTTCCAGCCCGCCCCAAGCGTCCTCCGGCGGGCTGGAAGCCCGCACTACGGCACACGAAGGCTGCCCGTTTGGACTCGCCGCAGCCTACTGCACCTTCCAGGTCGCTTCGGCACTCATGCGGCTGAAGGGCTCGGTGGCCTTCAGGCGCCACTGGCCGGCCGCGTCGTTGTAGGCCACCGGCACCTGCACCTGCGCCCGACCGTTCTTGAGCACCGCGACGCTGCGTCCCCACAGCGGCTGGTCGCCCGCCGGCGTGAAGACTTGCACGTACACGGTCTGCTTCTCCTTGGCCTGCGCCGGCAGCGGCAGGCTCACCGTGGCCGTGATCGTCTGGCCGCGCTTGGGGGTGGACGAATTCAGCGCCACCTTCATCCCCTTCAGCGGGTATGGCGAGGCCAGGAAGAAGCTGGCCCGGCCCCAGCGCAGCTTCGTGTCGAACGAGCGCGGGGTGCCCAGGTACTTGCCGTTGCGCAGGTCGTAGACGTGGTACTGCCCGGGCAGCGTCACACGCGCCGCCACCGGCTCGCCGGCGGTCGTGCCGGCCTTGGGCGAGAACCAGGCGTTGCGCATCTGCCGCCACATCCCGAACACCAGCGCCTCGCCATCACGCCAGACCCGCGTCTCGGTGGCCGGGAGGGGCGCGCCGTCGGGCGAGGCCACGCCCACCGGCGGCTGCGTCCTCCCGAAGCGATAGAGCGCGGCCAGCAACTGGCGCATGTCGGCGGCCTGCTGGTCATCTTCCTTGGCCGTGACCAACTGGAAGTTCAGCAGCACGGCCTGGCCCTTGCCGAACTGGTTGACGAGGCCGACCGGCACGTCGCCCACGGTACCCAGGGCCTTGGCCCCGTTGGCGCGGATGTCCGGGTCAATCCGCGTCTGCAGCTTCATGTCCAACGGGGTGGCACCCACGACGCCCTTGAGCGCCACTTCGGTCTGCTGTGCCTTGCCGCGGCCCTGGCGCTTGATGCCGAAGACATCATCGAGCAGCCCCGCCGGGACGGCCCTCAGGTGCCCGTCGAAGATCCCCGGCCGCACATCGGCGATCACCGTGCCGCCGCTCTGGACAAACTGCCGGATGATCTGTGCTTCCTCGGGGCTCATGGCCTGTGTCATCGGCAGGCAGAGCACCTTGAACTCACTGTTGGTCAGCACGCCCTTGGCCAGCATCCCGCTGGTGACATAGCGCGCGTCCTGGCCCAGGTCGTAGGTCATCTGCAGCCAGGTCTCGTGGTCCTGCTGCGGCTGCAGGTACGTGCCGCCGTCCTCGATGCCGCCCCCAATGGCCGAGGGCAGCGAGTAGAAGATGCCGATGCCGCTGTGTGCCCACTCGGAGTTGAGCAGCAGGTCGCCCAGCCCCTCGCGCACCGGCTTCATCTCGTTGAGGAAGTCCGCCGTGCACTCGAAGTAGTCAATGGTCGGCGACAGCACGCCCTTCCATGAGCCGATCCCGTCCCACATCCAGTACCAGCAGCTATCGAGGCCCTTCATCACCATGCGCCACGCCGCGTCCGACAGCGCGTCGCCGGTCTTGGAGTAGCCCATCCAGTTCGAGCGGATCTGATCGCGCCGGGCCGCCGACCGCACGAGGTCGTCCCCGATGCTCGGATACGGGCCGTAGAAGCCGTTGTAGGCCAGGATCTGGTCGTAGTCATCCCCGAAGCCGCCGGTCCCCTCAAACCCCGTGATGCCCTGCGGGTCCAGCACCTTGTAGCGCTCGCCGAACCGGCCGGAGAACTGCGCGAGGTTGTGCCGCGCGAACGCCTCACGGTCAAACCAGCGCGGCGGGGAGGTCTTGCGGGCCTGCAGCTCCATGTTGTCCTTGTCCGACAGCAGGTTGACCTGGTCGAAGGAGGTGTACTTCTCGTTCCACGAGGCGTTCAGCTTGTCGATCGTGCCATACTGGCTCTGCAGCCACTTGCGGTATGCGGCGATGCAGGACGGGTGCACACAGCACCCCTTCGTGACGCCCTCATCGCCCAGTGAGTAGACGAACACTCCCTGCTTGCGCAGGTTGATCTGGTTGTCCACGATCTTCTGGACATATTCGCTGACGGCCGGCTCGTGGTTCCAGCACACCGGCTTCATGCTGCCATCAGCGTTCTTGTCGTCGAGGATGCGCGTGCTGTAGGGCACCAGCGAGGCGTCACAGGCCCGCATCACCGACGGCTGCTTGCTCAGGCCGAAGCTGCCCAGCAGGCAGGTGTTGTACCCCACGTCCTGCAGGTGCCGCCAGGCGTAGTAGCCCAGCACGTCCTGCGGGCCGTCCCACATGACGAAGTTGAACTGGCCCTGCCGTCGCTTGGGCACCGTGAACTCCGCGCACCTGCTCTCCACTTCCCCGGCCCCGTCCAGCACGACAGCCTCAGCGCGCATGACGATCGTGTCGAACGCGCCGGCGGTGGTGCTGAAGGGGTAGTCGCTCTGGTTCGGCTGGGGCATGATCTCCTGCTGGCTCAGGATGCGGTTGTACGAGTCGCGGAAGCGCACCACGAGGCGCGCGCTCTTGGGCAGGACGCCGCGAACGCTGACCAGCCCGCTGATCTTGTCTCCGCGCTCAACGTATGGGGTCGGGTCCTTCAGCCGCTCGATCTCCGCGTTCTCGGTAACGGGCGTCGCCGTGCCCTGCAGGCTGACGCCGCTCACGCCAAAGGGGCTCTCGATGGTCAGCAGCTTGGCCCCGGCGGCTTCCACGCCTTGCTTGCTCTTCACGATGGCGGACAGGTAGTAGTCGCCGGCCCGTAGCCGCGGCAGGATGACCGGCACGACGGCCGTGCCGTTGGCCTTCAGCTCGACGGGCTGCTTGCCCAGGTCCACGTCCAGGCCGTCATCGGCGCGGCGTAGGCTCAGCAGCACCGTACCCGACATCGCCTGCGTGCCAGAGATCACGACATCACCGGGCAGCGCCTTGTCCTCGCGGCCGATCAGCACCGGCTCGTCGGACAGGATCGTCTTGACCGCCACTGCCCCGTCCTTGCCGGCCGCCCACAGGGCCGCCCGGCCGATCGGCAGCATGCGGTAGTCATATTCGGCCAGGTGTCGCCACGTGAACGGACGTGACGGAGACAGCGCGTGGGCCGGGTAGTTGAGCCACACGGCGCGCCCCTCGCGCAGCTTGTAGGCGGCGATGTAGTCCTCCGGCTTCATCCACTTGCCGGGCTCAGCGCCGGGCAGGACGGGCACGGTCTGGGTCAGGAACTCGGGGGTCGGCTTGATCTGGCGCTTGGCGACCATGAACTCGTTGCCCTCGCCGATGCAGACGATCCCGGTCCCGTTGGCGACCTGCTGCAGGATCTCGTACTGCATCTTCGCCGGCAGCTTGCCCAGGCTGAAGCCCGCGATGACAATGAGGTCATGGGGCTTGGCCAGCAGCTTCTCGGCGCGGTCCTCGCCGAACTTCCCGCCATGGAAGCACCACTTGCCGCCGCCGCTGTCTACGAGGGCCCCTTCAGCCTCGATGTCGAAGCGCTGGCACAGCTCGACGACTTCGCGGTACCGTGTGCCGCACTCGGTCCAGTCGGGGCCGTAGCCGCCGCCGTACACGAAGAAGAGCCCGCGCAGCTTCCCGGTGCTGCCCGGCTGCCCCCAGTCCACATGGGGCGTCACGAACTTGCTTTGCAACGAGAGGTCCTCGTCGACCTCCTCGGCGGTGGTTGAGGCGTACGTCACGGCGGGCATGAGGAGGACGGCCAGGAGCATGACGGCGACAGGCAGTGTGGTGCGCATTTCATCCCTCCGACGCTGGTGAGGCAGTTGCCCAGCCTTTCGACGCGACCGGACAGCGTTCCTCCACGCCATCATCTTTTTCGAGGGTTGCTGCCTGGCGTAGTATAATGACTGCACTTCGTTGCGGAGGCCGGGCATGGACCGACGCGATTTCCTGTTGGCATCTCTGCTGGCCAGTCTGGGGCCGGGGGTCACCGGCTGCCGCTCCAACGCGACGCCGGCAGCCTCGGCCGACGGCGCCGTGCCCGGCAAGGTCGGCCGCAATCGCTGGCGCCCAGGGCCTGTCAACGGCGTGGACCTGGCCGTCGCCCGCGGCACATCGGCGCAGGAAACGCTGAAGGCCGCCCTGGGCGTCTTCGGCGGCATGAAGGCCTTCATCCAGCCCGGCGACCGGGTTGTCATCAAGCCCAACCTGGCCTGGAGCCGGACCCCCGAGCAGGCGGCCTGCACCAGCCCTGAGGTGCTCGCGGCCGTCATCGCCGCCTGTCGCGACGCCGGGGCACGCGACCTCATCGTCGGGGAACATGCCTGCGACGTTGCGGCCGTGGTCTTCGACCTGTCCGGGGCCAGGGCCGTCTGCGCGCAGGCCGGGATCGAGTTGGTAGACTGGTCCAGTCCCCAGCTCTACCGCGAGCAGGCCCTGGCGCAGGGACAGACGCTCAAGGCAGACCAGATCGCCACCGACCTCCTCGACTGTGATGTCTACATCAACCTGCCCACACTCAAGCACCACAGCGCCAGCACGGTGACCCTCGCGCTGAAGAACCAGATGGGCTGCGTCCAGGACCGGGGGAGGTATCACTCGGAGAGGGGGGCGGCGGGGGCGAACAACCTGCACCGTAACGTGGTGGACCTGGCCACTGCCCTGCGGCCCACGCTCAACATCCTCGACGCCACCCGGGCCCTGAAGACCGGCGGCCCCAAGGGGCCGGGCGTGGTGGAGCAACTGGACACGATCTGTGTCAGTCCGAACATCGTGGCGGTGGACGCCTATGGGGCCAGGCTGCTGGGGCACGACCCGCTGAGCATCCCCCACCTCGCGATGGCAGCCGCGGCGGGCCTGGGCGAGGCGGAACTGAACAAGATCCAGATGCGGGAAGTGTAGGCGGGGTCCGTCACACCGGCACGCTGCGGATCAGCTCGATGAGCTTGCCCGCGACCGCGTCCACCGAGTAGAGCTCGAGCACCCGTTGCCGCCCGCGTTCCCCCAGTTCCCGGCACAGGTTGGCATCATCGGCCAGCCGCCCAATGGCCCGCGCCAGGGCCCCCACATCGCCCTCCGGGAACAGCAGCCCCCCCGCCGTGCTCTCAATCATCTCCCGGATGAACCCCGAGTCCGAGCCGATGACCGGCTTCCCGCAGGCCATCGCCTCGCCCAGCGCGCGCCCGAACTGCTCCTTCCAACGTGGAGTCGTGTGCGAAGGCAGGACGAGAGCATCGAGGGACTGGTACCATGGGGCCATCTTGTCATGCGGCGTCTGCGTCCAGTGGACGCGATCGGCCAGCCCCGGCTGCTCGGCCGCCAGGGCCCGCAGGTGCCTCTCCTCCGGCCCAGTGCCGGTAATGTGCAACTCGACCGGATGGCGCGCCTGCGCCTGCCCCACCGCACGGATCAGATCGGCGACGCCCTTCTCGGGCACCAGACGCCCCGCGTATCCGATGCGGAAGGGCCGGTCAGCACCCGATGGCTCGGGCTCGGCCGGGCGGAAGGTCCGGGTGTCTATCGGGTAATGGACGACCATGCCCGGCTGGTGGTACTTCTTCTGCCGGGCCACAGCCAGGCACTCCTCCGAGGTAGCCGCGGCAGCCGAGGTCGAGCGGAACAGGGCGCGCTCGATCAGCGAGAAGGGGAACGGGTAGCGCTTGGGCACGTTCTGCTTGAGCGTGATGATCGTCTGGAAGCTCATGATGGCCTGGATGCCCAGGATCTGCCAGCCCACCAGGCTGTGTGGGTCCTCATCGAGGAAGAGAATGTCCGGCACTTCCTGCGTCAGCGCCGGCCCCAGGTCGCTGTAGGTGTGCAGGTGCAGGTTGCCGGACCAGTACACGCGGATGCCGGTCGCCTGGCCGGCCAGCGCAGGCAGCGGCGCGAACTGCAGCGGCCCGTGCAGCGACGACTTCCACCGCAGCGGCGCAATCAGCCGCAGGCTGATCCCCGGGTCCAGGGCAATCACCTTCGCCCAGACCCTCTGGTTGGCCGGTAGCACGCAGGAGTGGCTGATGACAGTCAGGTTCAGGGGTCTCATGAGTTCCGCACCACAGGCGTCGCGAGCGCCTGCTCGACCTCCGTCGCCTGACGGTCCCAGGAGAACTGCAGCGACGCCGCGTAGGCTCCCTCGCCCATGCGGCGCCGCTGTTCAGGTCTGCACACCAGTGTGTTCAGACGCCCGGCTATCTCATCGGATTCCTGCGATATCAGGTACCCCGACACACCGTCCTGAACGAGCCGCTCCCCCACGCCCACGGGGGTCATCAGCACCGGCAGCCCGCATGCCGCCGCCTCCGCGGCCACCAGCCCGAAGCCCTCGGCGTGGCCCGGGAACAGCAGCAGGTCGGCCGCGCGGAAGTACTCCCAGGGCCGGTCCGTGCCCGGCAGGAAGTGCAGCCGCTGCGCCACCCCGAGCTGTTCGGCCAGCTTGCGGAAGGGCTCAGGATCGTCGCGCCCGGCCAGGCACAGGTGCAGCCTGGCGTCTGTCCGCGCCAGGGCCTCCAGGGAGTACGTCGCCCCCTTCTCCAGCCACAATCCGCCCAGGAAGATCGCCAGCACGTCGTCCTCGGCCAGCCCCATCTCGGCCCGCAGGCGCGGACGGGCGGGGTCGGCTGGATCGGGGAAGAACACCTCGTGGTCCACGCCGTTCTCGCACACCGTGATCTCCTCGCGCGGGACGCCGTGGTAGTGGCTGAGTAGGTCAGCCAGCTCATGCGACACGGCCAGTGTCCGCCCCTGGCGGCATCGCCGCACGGCCCGCCGCTCGAGCCGCACCACTGTCGTGTACCAGAACGTGCGAACCAGCCGCTCGACCAACGACGGCCGGCGGAGCTTCCAGTAGACCTGCCGCGTCAGCTCCCATCGCCGGGCCAGGCAGTTGTGCACCAGTGTGTGAGTCTGGTTCAGCGCATTGCCGCCCTGCGACAGCACGGCATCATACCGGCGGACTCTCACCACGAACCAGGAGGCCAGCACGATCCACAGGGCTCGCACCATGAATGACCGCACGCGCGGCTGGCGGAGTCGGTGGACAATGGTCCCCTCGGGGATGTCACTCGCCTCGTAGCAGAACAGGTGGATCTCATGGCGCGGCGACAGGCGATGGAGCAGTTCGGCCACGACCCGCTCCTGACCGGCCACGCGATTGACATCCTCGATGATGATGGCGATCTTCATGTGGGGCGTGGCTCTCCGAAGCCGCATGCCGTTGCCGTAGGACCGCCGGCTTCCAGCCGGCGAGCCGTTACTGGGACCGCGGGCATCCCGCCCGCAGTGCCGTCCCGATCCCCGCCAGCCCTCCCGCCACACACGCCCCCACGACCCGCCAGCGCCCCACCGCCAACGCCGTGAGCACCCCCGGCTGCACCCTCGTGCCCAGCAGTAACTGATACGCCACCACCAGCGGCTTGCGCAGCGCCGACGTGTGCTTCAGCAGCACGTACATCCTGTCATGGGCATCGAGGTAGGCAAGCTGCGGGTCCAGCAGGTCCCGGCCGCCGGGCGTATCCGGACGGACTGCCGGATAGTGGTCCACCTTCGCATCGGGGTCGAAGATCAGCCGGTAGCCCCGGCGGCGCACCCCGAGCGAGATGTCGGTATCGTTCAGGTGCGGTCCACGAATGCGCCCGTCGAACGCAGGGAGGAGCACCCGGCGAAAGGACATGTTGACCCCCTTGAGGTGGTCCACGGGGCGTGGCTCGGGCGTGGTGCGGCAGTGGTGGCTGCCGATGATCCGCCCATACCAGGTGACGACGCCCACGCGACCCACGAGCGGCGGCTCCGGGCCCTCCGGCCCGCCCACGACATCCCGCCCGCCCACGCCGCCCACCTGCGGGTCGTCATAGTGCGCCATCAGTCGCCGCAGCCAATCCGTCCGTGGCACGCAGTCATCGTCCGGGAAGCAGACGATCTCCCCCGTCGCCACCGCCAGCCCGGCGTTCATGGCCGCGATCTGTCCCGGCTCAGTCACCGTCGCGATCCGGACTGTCGGATAGGCCTCTGCGGCCTCACGCGTGGCTGCATCGGTCTCACGGACGACCACGACGACCTCATCCGGCAGGCGCTCACCGTGGAGCAAACCGTCCAGGCACCGCGCGAGGCTGTCCGGGCGACCGTAGCTGGGAATGATGGCAGTAACGGTGAGATCGGTCATGATGTGTGTCGGCTGTGGGAGCGGTCACCGACCGCGACTTGCGCGCACTCCGGTCGCGGTCGGTGACCGCTCCCACAGTTGCACGCCGGTTACCCAAGCACGTCCCGCAGGTATCTCCCCGTATGCGACGCCTCGATCTTCGCCACCTGCTCCGGAGAGCCCTGGGCGATGATCAGGCCCCCCTCTGCCCCACCTTCGGGCCCCAGGTCAATCACGTGGTCGGCCGCCTTGATGACATCGAGGTTGTGCTCGATGACCACGACGGTGTTGCCGGCGTCCACCAGGCGCTCCAGCACCTGCAGCAGCCGCTCCACATCGGCGAAGTGCAGCCCGGTCGTAGGCTCATCGAGCACATAGAGCGTGTTGCCCGTGCCGATCTTGGCCAACTCGCGGGCGAGCTTGAGGCGCTGGGCTTCTCCACCTGACAGCGTCGTGCCCGACTGGCCGAGCCGCACGTAGTCCAGGCCCACGTCGTTGAGCATCCGCAGGATGCGGGCGATCTGCGGCACGCTCTCGAAGTGCTCGAGGGCCTCGGCCACGGTCATGTCGAGCACTTCGGCGATGTTCTTGCCCTTGTAGCGCACTTGGAGCGTCTCGCGGTTGTAGCGGCTGCCGCCGCACTGCTCGCACGGCACGTAGACCGGGGGCAGGAAGTGCATCTCGACCCGGGTGGTGCCGTCGCCCTGGCACAGCTCGCAGCGCCCGCCGCGCACGTTGAAGCTGAAGCGCCCGGACTTGTAGCCCCGCACCTGGGCCTCGGGCGTGGCGGCGAACAGGTCGCGCAGGGGACCGAAGACATGCGCATAGGTGGCCGGGTTCGAGCGCGGTGTCCGACCAATGGGCCCCTGGTCAATGTTGATGATCTTGTCCAGGTGCTCCAGCCCGCTGATCCCCTCACACTTGGCCGGCGGATCCTGGCTCCGGTGCAGGCGGCGCCGCAGCGCGCGGTAGATGACATCGTGGACCAGCGTGCTCTTGCCGCTACCCGACACCCCGGTTACGCACACGAGCAGCCCCAGCGGGATCACGACATCGAGGTGCTGCAGATTGTGCTCGTGCGCGCCCTTGAGGCGCAGGTAATTCCCGTTGGGCTTGCGCCGGTACTGCGGCACAGGAATGCGGCGCGTGCCGCTGAGGTACTTGCCGGTCAGGCAGTCCGGGGCCGTCAGCATCCCGGCGACATCGCCGGCATAGGTCACATGCCCCCCACGTACACCGGCGCCGGGGCCGAACTCGACGACATGGTCCGCGCGCCGGATCGTCGTCTCGTCATGCTCCACGACAATGAGCGTGTTGCCCAGGTCCCGCAGGCGGAAGAGCGTCTGCAGCAGCTTCTCCTGGTCGCGCGGATGCAGCCCGATGCTGGGCTCGTCCAGGATATACATGACCCCCGCCAGGCCCGAGCCGATCTGTGTCGCGAGGCGGATGCGCTGGGCCTCTCCGCCCGACAGGGTCGGCGCCGCCCGGTCGAGCCCCAGGTAGCCGACACCCACATCGCGCATGAACTGCAGCCGCGCCGTGATCTCCTTGAGCACTTCCCGGGCGATAATGCCCTGGCGTGGCGAAAGCGTGACGTCGTCGAAGAACCGGAGCGCCTCGATGACGTCGAGATGCGCCAGTTCGGCGATGTTGCGTCCGGCGAAGGTCACGGCCAGCGCCTCGGGCCGCAGTCGTGCGCCGTGGCACTCCGGGCACGGCAGCTCGGCCACGTAGCGCTCCAGGTACTGCCGCTCGCCATTGGACTCGCTGTTCTCATACCGCCGCTTGCTGGAGGTCACCAAGCCGTGGAAGGGCTTCTTGTACGTGATCTTGCGCCCCTTGACGGTCTCGTACGTGAAGGTGATGTCCTCGCCCTCGGACCCGTACAGGATGACCTCGCGCACCTGCCGCGGCAGCTCCCGCCAGGGGGCGTTCAGGTCGAAGTCGTAGTGCCGTGCCAGGTCGGTAAGCGTCTGCAGCAGATGGCCGCTCTTGACGTCCCCGAATGGCTGCAGGGCCCCACCGAGGACCGAGCGGGTCGGGTCGGCCACGAACAGGTTCGGGTCAATGTCGCGGATGAAGCCCAGGCCGTCACAGCCGGGGCACATGCCCTGCGGGCTGTTGAAGGAGAAGAGCTGAGGCGTGAGGTCGCCCACGGGGGTCCCGCACTCGTGGCAGGCGTAACTAGTGGAGAAGCGCAGCTCTTCGCCGTCTACAATGGACGCCAACACGGTGCCATTGCTGAAGGCCAGAGCGGTCTCGACCGAGTCGGCCAGGCGGGCCAGGCTGCGCTCGTGGATCGTCAGCCGGTCCACGATGACATCCAGCCGGTGGTCGTCGTCCCCCAGGTCTATGGGCTGGTCCAGCGGGATGATCTCGCCGTCCAGGAGGATGCGGGCGAAGCCCCCCCGGCGAATCTCGCGCAGCGCCTGCACCCACGTCTCCCCCGGCTCGCGCTGCGCCGGGGCCATGATGAGTACGCGGGTCCCCTCGCCCAGCGCCGCAATCTGGTCCACGATCATCTGCGGCGTCGAGGCCGTGATGGGCCGGCCGCACCGGTAGCAGTGCGGCTCCCCCGCCCGGGCGAACAGCACGCGCAGGTAGTCATAGATCTCGGTGATGGTCGCAACCGTCGAGCGGGGGTTGCCGCTGGCGCTCTTCTGGTCAATCGCGATGGCCGGGGACAGGCCCTCGATGTGGTCCACGGCGGGGCGCGTCATCGTGCCGAGGAACTGCCGGGCATGGGCCGACAGCGACTCGACGTAGCGGCGCTGCCCCTCGGCGTAGATCGTGTCGAAGGCCAGCGACGACTTCCCCGAGCCGCTGACGCCACAGAACACCACGAGCTTGTCGCGGGGCAACTCGAGGCTCAGGTCGCACAGGTTGTGCTCCCGTGCGCCGTAGATGCGGATTAGATCGTCAGACATGAAGACAACAACCGCCTTGCCAAATGGGCACACCATTATAGCAGGGCGGCGCAGGTGGTGGCAATGCGGAGGGCACGATTGCCGTCGGAGCACGGCTCTCCAGAGCCGCATCGTGGGCCGCAACGGCTGCGGCTCTGGAGAGCCGCGCTCCAACGGCGACCTGCTAGAGCTGGGGTATGGAGCAGAGCGAACATACTATTGACAATAGTATTTCAGGACATATACTACCGCAGATGGCCGAACTCTCGGGGAGGTCGTGAGACATGAAGATGTCAGCGCAGGGGCTTCTGATCGCGGCGGTGGTGCTGCTGGCCGCCAATCTCGTGGTGATGCTCGGCGTGTACGGCGCGGCGCCGGCCCAGGCGCAGCCCGGCCGGACATGCGTAGGGGTCGCGGCAACCTGCACGGCTGATGGCACCAACTGGGTGGTCTACCGGGCGTGGAGCGACGGCACCGTCGAGGCCCGGAGCAACATTGTCAACACCGGAAGCCTCGGCCTAACGTCCTTCTAGCCCCCCACGTACCCGTCTACGGAGCCGCCGGGGCCTCGGCGAAGGTCGCCTGCAGGCGCGGCCACAGATCCTGGCCAATCACGCCCTGCCCGCGGTCCTCGAACATGCACTCATAGCGGAAGAACACGAACCCCGGTAGCCCGGCCTGGCGCACCGACTGGACGGCCCGCACCATCTCCTCGGAGGTCGGCGTGCGAGCTTCCACGATGCCCTTCACCCGCTCGTACTCCTCCGGGGTGATCTTCCCCGCCGTGTGCAGCCACTCCACGCTCTCGAGGCCCTGCCGGCACGAAAGGTACTTCATGTGCTCGCGCTGCTCGTCGGCGGTGATGGTGCCTGCAGCCACCAGCTTCTGGTACAGGTCGCGGATCGGCTCGCGCCAACCGCCGTCAGCTCCGTAGGCCGAGATGCCCCCATACACCTGGCACTTCGGGTTGCCGCGGTGGATCCATTCGGCCAGCGCCCGGCAGGTCTCGCCGGTCCACTCCGGCCGCCCCTTGCTCATGCCAGCGTACTCGGTGTAGTAGCTCATCGGCACCATGAAGTCAAACACCTTGCCCAACTCCGCCAGGTCCTCGCCGTAGAAGGCCTCATCCGCGCTCAGCTCGGGCATCACGGCATACGACACCGGCATGGGCCGCACCGAGCGCGCGGCGTCACACAAGCGGCGCAGATACAGCGCCAGCCGCTTGCAGCGCCACTGGATGAAGCCCTGCACGTTCGGCCCTCCCCAGGCGGCGGTGTTCAGCATGTTGTCGCGCGTGATCTTGCTGAGGCGGAAGACGTCATTGGGCCAGTCGGCCGCGGCGAGGCCGGTGTCGGCCACGAACTGGCGCCGGCACCGGTCGCACAGGCTCTGCCAGGGCCGCGAGAAGCCCACCTCGTCAAAGTGGATGCCGTCCACGTCATACTCGCGGACGATCTGCCGGACCTTCTCCTCGCAGGCGGCCAGGTACTCCTCCTCACACAGGCACGCCTGGCCCGGCACCATCTCCTGCTTCGCCTCGGCGTAGGAGAGACAGCGCCAGGCCTCCTTCGTCTCGACCGGCGGGCGGAACAGCCACACATGGACCTGCAGGTGGTGCCGATGGCAGGCGGCGATCAGGTTGCGCAGGGCCTCGCTATTCGCCTCGTAGCGCGGCAGCACCATGGTGAACCCACAGTTCGCCAGCCGCTCAGCGGTCTGTTCGGCCGTCTCACCGGTCTTCGCCGTCTGCGACGCGCTCATCCACACCCCGCGCGCCTCCCCGGCCACCCCCGCCGAGGGGGCGGCCCCGACCGCCACTGTCACGACTGCCATCACACAGAACCGCCAGACATTCCCCACCGGCAAGCACCTTCATTCCATACCGTGATACAGAGCATGACGCCGACCTGTCCGGCGCGGGACCGCTCCGCACCTACAGCGGCAGGACCACCGGGGCGTTCCGGTCCGACGACCGGTACGCCGCCTCGAAGACCGCCTGCGCGTCGCGACCGGCTTCACCGGGGATGCGATTGGGCTCCCCGCTGCGCACGCAGTCGAAGAAGTGCCGCAACTCCAGCGTCAGGGCGGGCTCGCCGACGGGCACCTCGACGGTCTCGCTGTGGCCCGTGTGGTCGGCGAAGAAGAGCGTGTTGCCCTCGATCTTCAGGGCGCCCCGAGTGCCGCCTACGCCGTAGGCGCTGCCGCCGACCGGGTACAACTGGCTGCTGTGCAGCGAGCCGATGGCGCCATTCGTGTGACGCCACGAGATAATGATGCTGTCTTCGGTATCGGTGTCGGAGAAGGTGCCCCAGTTGCACAGCCCCTCCACCATCTCCACCGGACCGCCCATCCACAGCAGCAGGTCCATCTGGTGGATCGCGGCGGAATACAGCCCGCCCACCTTGCTGGCTTCACGGCGCCATTCGCCGATCCCGGCCGGCGGGCGCCCGCCCATGCGCACGGTCCAGGTCAGGCGGACATCCCCGATGTCCCCGGCGTCTATGCGACGCTTCATCTCGACATAGGCCGGGTAGAAGCGCATCACAAAGCCGATCATGAGCTGCACCTTGGTCGCCTGCGCCGCCTCGATCATCTCCTGGCAGTCCGCGACGGACGTCGCCATGGGCTTTTCGCAGAAGATGTTCACCCCGGCGCGCGCGGCGTCGAGACAGATGTCCTTGTGGGTGAAGGTGGGTGTCACGACGAGCACGCCGTCCAGGCCCAGCTCCAGCAGCTTCCGGTGGTCATCCACGGCCACGGGGACGTGATGCTCGGCGGCCACTTCCTGGGCGCTCTGCAGGTTCACATCAGACACGGCGGCCAACTCCACGCCCGGCTCCGAGGCCGCGATCTTGGCCTGAGCCCGCCCGAGACCGCCACAGCCGATGAGCCCGATCTTCAGCGTATCAGACATTGCCTCACATCTCCCTTGTGCGCGATGAGTGACAGGTGCTCCTATGGCACGTCTACACCGACATAGACCGCCCGGTGGCGGTTGTCGTCGAACACGAAGTGCAACCTGCGGCCATCGCCGCTGACGAAGCCGTCGGGATACGACAGCCCCGGCCCCGGTACCGGCCCATCCAGCGACTCGGGCACCAGCACCTGCTGATGGCCCCAGCTCGCCATGTCGTCATCGCTGATCCACAGTGCCAGCGGGCGTCGGCCCTGCACGCTGGGATTGTGCAGCAGCGCGATCCGGTGGTCCGGGAAGGCCAGGAGCGTCGCCTTCGAGCCGGGGTTCGGGATGTCCGTCGGAGCCGCAAACTCCGGCCATGTGACCCCGCCGTCCACTGAGTCGGCCCGGTACAGGCAGCCCTTCCCGTCGGCGCGGATCAGCATCGCGATGCGGCCGTCGCTCAGCCCGACGATGGTCGGCTCAGCCCAGGCGTGGTACTCGGGATCGTCGCTGAGGCGGACGCCGCCGTGGAGAGCCCAAGTTCTCCCGCCGTCGTCGCTGACGAGCACGCCATTGCGCGAATCGCGCACGACGTGGAAGAAACGACCATCCCGCAGGTCCGTGGACTGCACGTCCCACCGCAGGTAGTGCTGCCAGGGCAGCAGGATACGCCCCTCGCCTACCGCGATATGCGGCCGGATGAAGGTGCGTTCAGCCAGGAAGCCGGGCATCGGCTCCGGCTCCGCCCATGTGTGGCACAGGTCGTCACTGCGGATCATCCACGACCGCCACTGCCCGAAGCCGCCGTTGTGGCTCTGCACGAACAGCGTGCAGCGTCCGTCCACGACCATCAGGTGCGAGACAGTCTGGGCTGCCTCACCCAGGCCGAAGTCGAGCCGCTCGAACTCCGCCCAGGTCTCGCCCCGGTCGAGGCTGCGGGTCAGGAAGACGCGGTTGTCGGGGTGCGGTTCGGTAGGCCCCCCGCCCAGCATGACCATGGCCCACGAGCCGTCCGGCAACTCCCGCAGTGTCGTGTCGCACACCAACTGGTTCGGCACCGGCGGCTCGCAGATGGTCCGGATGGTGACGTTAGTCAAGCACGGCCCTCCCGTCAGCCTGCGCCTGTCGGATGCGCTTTTCCGCCGCGGTGATGAGCGCCCTCGCCTGCGCGTCCAGCGGCTCCGCTGCGTCCAGTCCACACACGTGGCTCAGCACCCATTCCACACCGCGCGGGGCCATCGTGTCGAGGAACTCCCGGTCCGCCGGGAACAGCTCGCCCTGCTCGTCCGGGGCCCGGAAGTGCATCCCGGCCGCGGCGCACAATGCCGTGTATTCCGGCTCGACGCCCTCACGCAGGTCCATCAGCAGCGGCCCGATCACGCGATCCTCGCGCGACAGCTTCCGCTGCAGGTCCCGCCCGACGCGGTGCAGCGTGTCGCCCAGCGCCCTATTGGCAAAGCGTGAGATCAGGTCCTCGATGTGCGCGCCCTGGTTCTGCTCGTTGAACTCCTCCGGGTACACCTCCATGAGCGCGCGGCCGGACTCCCACATCCCTGCCCGCACCGCTGGCCCCACCACCGGATGCTCGACCGCCTGCCAGGTGGTCGTCAGGCTCGGGTCCTGGAGATAGCCCAGATACGCGCACAGGGCATGGCCGAAGTTATGGATGAAGGACTTGCGGTCCACATAGGCCTTCATGTTCTGCTTGGGGTCCAGACCGCGCACGTCGGGCACGGGGTTCTTGAAGGCGGCCGCATCGCAGATGAGCGTGTTGTAGGCCTCGGCGAACACGAGCAGCGGGTCGGCGGCGCGATCCTCGGCGCTCATGATCGGCACCATCTTGCCGATGCTGGTCTCGACCAGGCCCACCACGTCGTCCAGCGGGAAGCCGGGCGGAAGATGCTGCACGAGCCCCGCGCGCACCGCGGCCGCAGCCTCGCGCATGTTCTCACAGATGATGACATCCAGCGGGGGCTTCCCCTCGGCGTGGCGGAGCCGCAGCCCCTCAGCCAGGGTCGGGATGACGAAGGGCAGGGCCTTGGGCCCCACGGCCGTGCCGCAGCAGCGGCAATCCGCCAGCGCCCGCGCTGCCGCGGCCACGTCCCTGCTGTTGACACCCCGCACGTGCTCGACCCAGATGGTCTCGGGCACACGGTCCTTGATCTCGACGCGGTAGCGCCGCTCCCGGTTCAGGGCGGCGATGACGTCCTCGACCACATCGAGGAAGATGACCTCAAAGCCGGCCCGGGAGAAGAGCTGGCCGATGAACGAGCGCCCGATGTTCCCGGCGCCGATCTGCACAAACGTTTCCATGCCGTACCTCACAGGCAAAACGGGGACTGCCACCGCGTTCGGCATTGCCGACCGCCGGGCCTGTCCCCGTCTTTTGGACAACCTCGCCCCCCATTCCTGCCCCGGCGCCTAGATGTACCCCAACTCCGCCAGCTTCGCCACCACGGCCTGCGCGCAGGCTTCCACGTCGGTGGTGCTGGTGTCAATGACCACTTCGGGGTTCAGCGCTTCCTCGTAGGGGATGTCAATGCCGTCCACGTCGTTGATCTCCCCGCGCGCCCGGCGGGCATACAGGCCCTTGGCGTCGCGCTCCTGGCAGACCTCCAACGGGCACCTGACGTACACCTCGACGAAGTGCGGGCACATCTCCCGCGCGCGGTCGCGGAACCGGCGCAGCGTCGCCACCGCGGCAATGACGACATTCACGCCGTGCTTGGACAGCATCTTGCCCATCCACGCCAGACGCTTGGTGTTCTCGTCGCGCGCTTCCAGGCTGAAGCCGAGGTTCGGCGACAGGTTCTGGCGCACCTCATCGGCGTCCAGGTTCTCTACGGGCAGGCCACGCTCGGCCAGCATCGCCGCGACTACGCTGGCGATGGTGGACTTGCCCGACCCGGCCAGACCGGTGAACCAGATAACGGCGCCTGTCTTCTCCATGGTGTGTCTCCTTCTTCGGTGGAACGACGGGAGCAGAACGGCGGGAACGGTGGGGCGGGAACCGAACGGCGGCAACGACGGCAGTACTCACGGCGCCAGCGGCGATGTTGCCGCCTCACCGTTGCCGCTGTACCGTTTCCGCCTCTCCGTTCCCGCCGCTACAGGATCGCCGTCCCTTCCATCTTCGGCGGCACTGGCAGGCCCATGAGCTTGAGCACCGTCGGGCCGACATCCAGGAGGTCCAGATCAGCGGCTTCCTGGCCCTCGCGCCCCGGCGCCGGGCTCATCACGAACATGCCATAGTAGTCATGGACCGAGTCATCCGGCCCGATCTCGGTGTCGAAGCTCCACAGCGTCCCGTGGCCGATGTCCTGGCTCGAGCGCCAGTGCAGATCGTCGAAGTAGACGAACAGGTCCGGCGCGTCCGCCATGTCGCCGCACGGGTACAGCTCTTCGGGGCGTAGCGCCCGGGTCGCCATGGTCCGCCCCTGGTCGTCGGGGATGGCCTCCAGCCTGCGGGCCAGGACCTCGCGCTCGCGCTCGTAGTCCTCCGGCGCGATGGTCCCCTGGGGCTCGCGCCCCTGCACGTTCATGAACACGCGCGCATAGTACCCGCCCCAGCCCCAGGCCTTCGTCCGCGACCAGTCCACCAAGTCTTCGGTGAAGCGAGTGACCCCGTTCACCGGCTCCTTGAGCACCAGGTAGCCCTCGTTCATCAGCCACTCGTTGAGATTGAGCGAGCCCCGCATGGCCTTCCCGCCATGGTCGGACACCACCAGCACGGTCACGTCATCCCCGCCGAGGGCCACTAACTCGCCCAACTGGGCATCCAGGTGCTTGTAGTAATCGAGCATGGCGGTCTCGAAGCAGTTGCCGGCCTCGTACTTCGGATGGGCGGGGTCGCAGTACTTCCAGAACCCGTGGCCGAGGCGGTCGGGGCCCATCGTCACCTGCATGAAGAAGTCCCACCGCTCCTGCTGCAGGAAGTGCCGGGCCACCGCGAACTGCTTGTCGGTCATGCGGTAGATCTCATTCAGCAGCCACTGCTTGTCTTCGGTGCGGAAGTTGTCTATGTCAATCATGTAGCCGTCCGCCACCCGCTGTACCTGCTCCTTCAGCTCGGGTGGGTAGACGAAGGCGCTGTCGGTGCTCGGGGTCAGGAAGCAGGAGACGCAGACACCGTTGACGGGCTTGATGGGGTACGTCTGCGGCACACCGAGGACACACACGCGCTTGCCGGCCGCCGAGGCGATCTCCCAGGCGCGCGGGACCTTGACGGCCCCGGCCGTGGCGATCCACTTGCCGTCATAGGTGCCTGTCCTGCGGTTGCGGAAGCCGTAGAAGCCCAGCACGCCGGGGTTACGCGAGGACATCATCGCGGTCCACGCAGGCACCGTGATGGGCGGGTCGGTGCTGCGCAGTGGCCCGGACAGGCCGGTCGCCATCAGGCGGCTGATGTTGGGCAACTGGTCGCGCCACTGGCGGAGCACATGCTCCGGTGAGGCGCAGTCCCAGCCGATGACCATGACACGGCGGGAACCGGGGTCCGGGGTCCGGGGTCCGTGTGGGGCAGCTTCGTTAGTCATTACTCAGAGCTCTTATCAACCCATTCAGCAGTTGGTGACACCGGGAGACCAGCCTCGGCGGGTTCCATCCCCACCCTCCAGACGTCCAATTCCCTGAAGTCCAGCATCGCGCTCCCCCAACTGGATCGGCCGTCACGCCGCTGCCGTTCACGGACCCCGGAACCGCGAGCCCGGATCCCGCTGCAGGCTACTCCACGAAGGGCTGCTCGAACCGCCGGATGACCTCCAGCACTTCCGGCCGCATGACTTCCTCGGGCACCGGAGCGCCGTCGAGAATGCCCTTGCGGATGATGGTGCCCGAGAACTGTATCTGCAGATCCTCGCCGTGCGGACAGTTGCGGTTGCTCGCGACCCGACCGCACTTCTTGCACCACCAGAAGTCCCCGCGGATCATGATCGGCTGGATGCCCAGGTCGTCGAAGCTCGCGAAAAACTCGATGGCCTCTTCCTCGCCGTAGTACGGGGTCTTGTCCTTGCGCGACACGCCGGCGTGGTCACGCCCGATGACGATGTGCGTGCAGCCGTAGTTCTTGCGCATGATGGCATGCAGGATGGCTTCCTTGGGGCCACCGTAGCGCATCTCGGTCGGCAGGATGTTCAGGAAGACGTGGTCGGGCGAGAAGTACTCGTGAATGAGCGCCTTGTACGCTTCGAGGATGACCTCATCCCTGAAGTCGCCCGGCTTCTTCTTGCCGATGAGCGGCTGGATCAGCAGCCCGTCGCACAGCCCCAGCACCGTCTTCTGCAGGTCCTCATGGCCGACGTGGGGCACGTTCCGGGTCTGGAAGGCCACGGTCGTCCGCCACCCCTTGTCACCAAAGACCTGACGAGTCTCGGCAGGAAAGAGGTTCCATGCCGCATAGGGCCCCCGGTCGTTGTCGAGCAGGTCGAGCGTCCCGCCGACGAGGTAGTCGCCGCGCTCGAACAGCCCGCGCACGCCCGGGTGCTCGGTCTCGGTGGTGCCGAACACGACCTGCGCCGTCTTCTCCTTGTCCCACGGGTACACTTCGGTCACGTGGTAGATCGCCAGGGGCTCGTCGTGCCCGTCCTGAACGAGCGCCACATCGCCCACGGGGACGCGGTCGGCGGCCGAGACGTCAAGCATGATGGGAATCGTCCACGGCACGCCGTTGCTCAGACGGAAGCCGTCGAGGATGCTGTCTAGATCGTCCTTGCCAATGAACCCTTCACAGGGGGAAAAGACGCCACGGGCGATGTTCTGGGCATCGCGCGCGGTGTCGTAGCTCACAACCAACTTCGGCAGCGAGGCCGCGCGAGCCTGCGCATCTGCCAGCGCCTCGCCCTCCAGAACTCGGTTGACCAGCTTGCCGCCATGGGGCTCGATCATCAGAACTGCCTCCGCAAAGTGCCTAACCGGCACAGCAAACTGCACTCACAGGTGAGTGCAGTTCCCCTCCGAACTAGGAGGATACCGGAGATGGCGAGGGGTGTCAAGCCGGGGTCGTCAGGTACGCAACTCCAGTTTCCCCGCCAGCCCCTCCGCCCGGAAGATCAGCCGGTACGCCGCCTGGCTGTGCGGTACCGAGGCCGTCTGCCACGTGCGCGACGGCGTCAGCGGCACGACAACGCGGTCGTGGGTCCCCGCAGCCAGCCCCGACGCGCTGTCGAAGCCCTTGGCGACCACCGCGAGTTCCCTGAGGGTCCCCTCCAGGCGGTACGCGAACGTCGTTTGGGGCCCCTCCTGGCGCAACGGGCGGGCCATCACCGCGGCGGCCGTGCTCTCCCCCGCCCCGGTCAGGGCCAGCGAGCGCGCCTGCTCCTGCAGCTCGATACCCTCCGGCACAAACAGGCACCACCACTTCGCCAGGCGCGGGACTGTGGACTCGGGCAGCTCAATGCCTGACACCTCCGGGGCGGGCAGCAGGCCCTCCCGGACGGCGATGGCCTCCAGCAGCGCCCGCCCGAGGCCCTGCCAGGCGCCTGGTGTCACCAGACGGCCGTTCCACGAGCGATGATAGGTCGTCTCCAGGGTCATCGAGAGGCCGCCGAAGCGGTGGTAGAAGTAGTTCGTCGAGACCTGGCGCATCAGGTCGCCATACCAGCGGAGCGAGTGCCGGCTGATGTCGGCCACGCGACAGGGACAGCCGGCCGGCGCCAGCGCTTCCACCAGGCGGGCCAACTCCCACGCGGCCTGCCAGTGATCCAGCCCCGCCAGGGGTTCCTCGACGGGGATGAAGAAACTGCGATCGCCCGGGGCCGGGGCGTGCAGGTCCACAAAGATGTGCGCCTCCCCGACCGCCTCGGCGGCCCGCATTAGCGCCGCCACCTCGGGGCGACAGGGCTGGGCCACGTAGTCACGGTTGTAGTCCCGTGGCGTCCGGTCCTTGCCATACATGCCCCCGGCCACGCCGTCCACGTCCATGGCCGGGGCCGCATGGATCGTGAGGCGGTCCAACAACTCCGGCCAGCGCACAGCCCGGCGCAGCAGCCCCTCGAGCACATACGCGCCCGACACCTCCCCCGCATGATGCCGCGCCGTGAGCCAGACGTGACGCGGGCCGTGCCCCACCTCCAGCAGTGGGAAGGGACGGCCCTGCTCGGACTGGCCGATGGTCCGCACGCGCCCCTCGCGCGTCTGCGCCAGCCGCGCGAGCAGGTCGGCGACGCGGTCGGGGCCGTACGGATAGCAGTACGCGACCTCGACGCGACCGCCGGCGGTAGGCACGCGGAAGTGCAACTCGTGGCGCTCAGCATCGAAGTGACACCCGCGTACCGGCACGCGCCGCCAGGGCCCGTCCTGCCGGTAGACAGGCACGGCAGCCCCCAGACTGCCCCCGCCCAGCACCTCCTCCGTGTGTTCCCACACGCAATCCACGTGCGGACCGGCTGTGTCGTCCAGCGCGAACTGCCACCACATGGACTGCGGCGAATCATGCTTCGGGGCGGCGAAGTGAACGCGGCCCTGGCGGATGCGCAGGGCCTGAACCGACGTTCCGGCGAGCTTCACGGCTTGCATGGGCGCCTCCTGTCGCGGCCGTGTTCGCCATGCTGCTGCGCCTGGCCTGCCCAAGGCAGGCCTAACCCTCCCCGGTGACGAAGTGGCGCCCCATCATGCACACCGAGGTGACCGCCCTTGGTCATTGACTGTCATGTCCACCTGATGTGCCGGCCTGGCGAGACCCAGACCGAGGCCGTGGCGCGTACGCTGCGCTGCATGGATCGCCTCGGCATACACCAGGCCTGCATCTGCCTGGGAGACTGCCTGGTCGTCCAGCCCGACGCCGACGAGCTGCGCCGGCAGAACGAGTGGGCCGCCAGCACCGTGGCCCTGGCCCCCGACCGCTTCATCGGCTTCGTCTACGCCAGCCCCAACTACCCCGACCTGTCGCTGGAGCTGATCCGCGAGTACCGCGAGCGGGGCTTCCGGGGGATCAAGCTGTGGGTCTGCCAGCTCTGCGACCACGCCGGCAATGACCCGATCTGCGAGTTGGCGGCCGAGCTCGGCCTGCCGGTGCTGCAGCACACCTGGTTCAAGGCCACCGGCAACATGCCGACCGAGTCCGAGCCGAGGCACCTGCTGGCCCTCGCGCGGCGCCACCCGCGCGTCAACTTCATCATGGCTCACGCCGGCGGCGACTGGGAGCGCGGCCTGCGCCTGGTGCAGGGCCAGCCCAACATCATTCCCGACACTTGCGGCAACGACCCCGAGGCGGGCTTCACCGAGCTTGCGGTGAGGCTCTTGGGGGCCGAGCGGCTCGTGTTCGGCTCCGATGCCACCGGGCGCAGCTTCGCCTCACAACTGGGCAAGGTCGTCGGCGCCGACATCCCGGAGGCCGACAAGCGCCTCATTCTCGGGGGGAACCTGTTGGGACTGATGCCATCATGACCATTGACACCAACTGCCACCTGGGCCACTGGCCCTTCCGCAAACTCGAGCACGCCGACGCTGAGGGACTGCTGCGGCTCATGGACCGCCACGGCGTGGACCAGGCCTGGGTCGGCGCCTTCGAGGGCGTCTTCTACCGCGACTGCGGGCAGGCCAATCGCGACCTCCTGGCGGGCCTAGCCGGCCACGAGGACCGCCTGCGCCCGTGGGCCACGATCAACCCCGCCTTCCCGGCGTGGGAGAGTGACCTGCAGGAGGCGCTGGCCGCGGGAATGGCAGGGGTGCGGCTGTATCCGAACTACCACGGGTATGCGCTCGATGACGCGTGTGTCCCGGAGCTACTGACGGCGCTGGGGCCGTCCGGGACGTCCGGCCCCACGCAGCCGGTGCCGGTCGCCATCTACCACAAGTTCGTGGATGAACGGCTGCACCACTGGACGTGCCTCGTGCCTCCGGTGGCGATGACGATGAAGCCGCTCCTGCAGGCGTTCCCGCAGCAGGCGTTCTTGCTTTGCGGCTGCGGAATGCCCCACGCGCAGGCGCTGGCGGGGACCATCCGCCAGGGGCGCGTGTGGCTGGACATCTCGCGACTGGAGGGGGTGGAAGCGGTGCGGCTACTCATCGAGACGGTGGGGCTAGAGCACGTCGTGCTGGGCAGCCACGCGCCCTACTTCTACATGGGCGCGGCGCACCTGAAGCTGGTGGAGGCGGGGCTGACGGAGGAGGAACTGGAGGCGGTGCGCCACAACAACGCTTCACGGCCACTGTCGCTGTAGTCGAGAGCCAAAGCGCAGGATAGCCAGGGCCCGCCAGGTTGGCGGGCCCTGCCGCTCCTTTGGGGGGACGGCGTCTACATGATGTCGTCAGTCGGATCAATGCTCAAGTCGCTGGCCTTGATCCACTTCACCCACTTCACATGACCGTCCACAAAACAGACGTTCATGCCCTGATTGTGACGCCATGCCGCGACACCCGTCTGGTTGGTGAGAAACCAACCCACAGAATACCTGGTGGCAATGGGGTTGGCCGAGTACTCGCAGTAGCAGTCGAACACCCACATGGTGGTCGCCGCCGCCTGTATCTCGGACTCGCGGGGCCCGTTTGCCATGGAGCGCAGGCTCCCCTCGCAAGCCATGTCGTACGAGCGCGTGCTGTTCGGGCGACACGGGTCGCAGCTCGTGCACCAGCCGCCATTCCACGGGTAGCTCGGGCACAGGTTGAGCTGGGTGTTCTTCACGTAGGGCTGGATGACGTTGTACCAGAACATGCTGGTGGGAGCCGTGCTGCTGACCCGGCGCTTCAAGTTCGTCTCGTCGTAGTCATTGTTGTACATGATCAGAGCAACGCCCATCTGCTTGAGGTTGCTCTGGCAGCTTGCCGCCCTGGCCTTCTCTCTGGCCTTGGCGAAGACGGGGAAGAGAATCGCGGCAAGGATCGCGATGATCGCGATCACGACCAGCAACTCAATGAGCGTGAAACCGCGTCGCATGGGAGGGGCACCTCGCGCTGAGTTGTAGTTGCTCACTTGCGCGTATTGTGCTCTTTTTGTGCGGTTTTCGCAAGACCTAGGGACCCCGCAGCCCCAGCACGAACTCCTCCACGGCCGCCGTCAGCCCCGCCTGCCCCACATGCTCGGCGATGACTTTCACCAGTGCGCTGCCCACGATGGCGCCGTCCGCGAGCTCCCACACCTGCCGCACGTGCTCGGGCTTGCTGATCCCGAAGCCCACCGCCACCGGCAGGTCGGTCTGCGCGCGGATGTTGGCGATGAGCTGCGCCAGATCGGCCGGCAGCTCATCGCGTGTCCCCGTCACGCCCGCCCGTGCCACGGCATACACGAAGGCCGTGGCGCGCTCCGTAGCCAGATATACCCGCTCCGGTGGGGTCGTCGGCGCGACCAGGAAGACCGTCCCCAGCCTGTTCTCCCCCGCGAGGCGCACCCACTCCTCGCTCTCCGCGGGCGGCAGGTCGGTGATCAGCACGCCATCGCCCCCGGCCGCTGCCAGGTCCGCCGCAAAGCGCTCCGGCCCGTACTGCAGGATCGGGTTGTAGCAGGTCATGATGACCAGCGGCAGTTCGTGGCCGTCGGCGCGGAAGCCACGGACCAGCTCCAGCACCCCCGCCAGTGTCGCGCCCGACTTGAGCGCACGCTGGGCCGCGGCCTGGATGACAGGCCCGTCGGCCAGCGGGTCGGAGTACGGAATGCCGAACTCGACCAGGTCGGCGCCGGCGCGCTCGATGGCCTCCAGAATGGCCCGTGAGGCTGTCAGGTCGGGGTCGCCGGCCGTGACATAGGGCATGAGGGCCCCGCGCTGCTCAGCTTTGGCGGCGGCAAAGGCCTTGTGGATGCGGTCTATCATGGCTTCCTGTCTTTCCGGTAGGCATGTCACTGCGACCGGTCGCGGTCGGTGACCGCTCCCACGACGGCGGAACGTCCCGCTACTCGCGCGCGGCCATGAAGTCCGGCACGCTCACGATCCGGCCCGTGCGCTCTGCTTCCATGGAAGCAGAGATCACCTGCATCGCCTTGATCCCCTCGCGCCCGTGGGTCATGGGCTGTTTGCCCTCGATGATACACTCGACGAAATGGCTGATCTGCCCGTGCATGTCCTTGGCGCCGCCGAAGACATCCATCATCTCCTGGTTGCTCGGGTCGAACTCCCAGACGCGCTGCCAGCCGTCGGCGTTGTGCAGGTCGACGATGCGGTGGCCGTCGCGCAGGTACTCCACACGCGCCGAGCCCGCCTTGCCATAGATGTCTATCTTCAGCGGGGTCATCGGGTATGGCGTGGCCCAGCTCTCGACGTAGGCGCTGACGGCGCCGTTCTCGTGCTTGAAGACCGCGCAGGTGGTGTCATCGCCCCCGGGGATCCAGTCGCCGAAGGTGAAGGCATTGCCCACCGAGGCGGTCTCGACGATCTCCCCGACATGCCAGATGAGTTGGTCCACGTAGTGGCAGCCGTGGGACATGAAACAGCCGAAGGGGTGGGTCTGCACGCTGCGGCGCCATTCCTTGGGCGGCACGCCGAGCTGCATCGAGGTCTGGGCATAGGCCTGGTGTATCTGCCCGAGCTTGCCGCTGCGGCATAGCTCGTTGAGGATCATGAACTCGCGCCGGTAGCGCAGCACAAAGCCAACCATGAACACGATGCCGGCTTCGTCCACCGCGGCGACCATCGCCTCGGCCTGGTCGAGGCTGATAGCCATGATCTTCTCGCATAGCACGTGCTTGCCAGCGCGCGCCGCGGTGATGGTCATCTCGGCGTGCAGGTGCGGCGGGGTGCAGATGTCCACCGCGTCCACGTCGTCGAGAACGCTCAGCCAGTCGGTCGCATACTTGCAGCCGGCCTTCTCCGCCTTGGCCTGCGCCAGGGCCTCGTCCACGTCCACGCAGTAGACCAGTTCCGCGCGCGGCTCGGCCAGGATGCCGTTGATGTGGGCGGCGCTGATGCCGCCGCAGCCGATGACGGCGATGCGTACCCTATCCATGGAAGCCTCCGGTGATGTACTCCGAGGGGTCCCTCGTCCGCAGAGTGCCCGTTCCCTGCGGGTGGTCAGCCCTGTACGTCGTCCCACTGCAGGCCGGTCCAGGCGGGAAGGTCCCGGGCGGCGACGCCCCCGGCGACCAGCTCGGCGTAGTGTCGCGGATGCAGCCCCTGCGGCAGCTCGCCCGGGCGCAGGACCCGCAGGTTCCGGGGGCTGAAGCGCTCGCCCGGCTCGATGTCCGCGATGCTGAAGACACCACGGGTCGCGAAACCGCGCAGGCCGCCCTCGACCGGCTCCACGCGCTTGACGCCGTCACCGGCGAGGAGGGGATCCACGGCGACTTCCGGCTCTGGAGAACCGCGTTCCAGGCGGGCCTCGGCCTCGCGTACGGCGGCGACCAGGTTGCGCATGTCCTCCGGCTCCACGGCGAAGCTGTGGTCGGCGCCGGGGAGGTTACGGTCGAGTGTGAAGTGCTTCTCTATCACCCGCGCCCCGTGGACGACCGCCTGCACGGGGGCCTTGAGCGGGTCGCGTGAATGGTCCGAGAAGCCCGGGATCGCGTTGGGGAAGGTCTGCGCGAAAGTCCGCATGACCGCCAGATTGAGGCTCTCTTCGGGCGCGGGGTACTTCGCGGTGCACTGGAACAGGCCGATGGGCCGCGTCCCGTCGGGAGACAACACGGCCATGGCTTCCTCCACCTCGGCCATCGTGGCCGCGCCGGTGGACAGGAAGATCGGCTTGCCGCGCCGCGCGATCTCGGCCAGCATCGGCACGTGCTCGATCTCGTACGAGGCGATCTTGTAGACGTCGAAGTCCACCTCATCCATCTGTGCGACACACCACTCGTCGCAGATGGTCATGATGAAGTCCACGCCGTGGTCGCGGCAGGCCCGCGACAGGTGCGGCAGCCAGTCCAGCGGCAGCTCCACCTCCCGCATCAGCTCGTAGATGGGCACGAGATCGCCCGTGGCCGTGGGGTACATGCCGGCACGCGGCGTGTACATCCCCTCGGCGCGGAAGAGCTGGAACTTCATCGCCCCGGCCCCGGCCGCCGACGCCGCCTCGATCATCCGCAGCGCCATGTCCAGGGAGCCGTTGTGGTTGATGCCGCACTCGGCGACGATCAGGATGGGGGCGTCTCCGCCTACCGCGTGGTGGTGTAGTTGGATCAAGGGTGGATGCGGTTCCTTATGTTGGTGAGTGCGACTGCGCAACCGACATCTACCGCGCTGTCGCACGCGCGGCGGCTTGCTTGTACAGCGACAGGTACTGCTTCGCCGAAGCATCCCACGAGAAGTCCGAGGCGAAGGCGTTCTGCACCAGCCCGCTCCAGCGCTCCCGATCGCGATACGCCTCCAGGGCCCGCCCGATAGCTGCCATCATCTGCGCGGCATCGTACTCCTCGAACCGGAAGCCGTTCGGCGCACGGCCCTTCTCCTTGATGGTGTCGGCCAGGCCCCCGGTCACCCTGACAATCGGGAGGTTGCCGTACGCCAGCGCGATCATCTGCCCGAGGCCGCACGGCTCGTACCGCGAGGGCATCAGGAACATGTCACCCCCGGCGTACAGCAGCTTGGCGAGCTGGGCCGAGAACATCAGCTTGACGCCCACATTGCTGTTCCGGGCAGCCAGATCGCTGAAGAACTGCTCATAGTGCGGATCACCGGTGCCCAGGATCGCCAACTGGACACCCTCCAGCCCGGAAGCGACGTTCTCCAGCAGGTCGAGGCCCTTCTGGGCGTCCAGGCGCGTCACCATCGTGATCAACGGCACGTCGGGATTCACGGGCAAGCCGAACTCCTGCTGCGCCGCGGCCTTGCACACGGCCTTGCCGGCGAGGTCCGCGGCCGAGAAGTTCGCCGGCAGCGAGGCGTCGCCCGCCGGGTTCCATACGTCGTAGTCAATCCCGTTGACGATGCCCTTGAGGTCCTCGACCCGCGCCCGGGCCAGATCATCCACCCCGGCCCCGAACTCGGGGGTCCGGATCTCCCTGGCGTAACCCTTGCTGACAGCGTTGATGAGGTCGCAGTAGATGAAGCCCAGACGCGCCAGGTTGATCTGGCCGTCGTACAGCGCTCTCTCGACGCGCTTGTCGCCCAGATCGAGCCCGGCCTTGCTGATCTGGTCCCACGGGAAGGCGCCCTGGTAGCCGGGACCGAGGTTGTGGCCCGTGAACAGTGTGCCATAGGGCAGGTCCCACAGGCGCGTGTAGGCTGCCGCGAGGGTCGTGTGGTAGTCGTTGAGGTGTAGCACGTCCGGCTGCCACTCCAGGCCCTCCAGCGCCGCCAGCGAGGCCCGCGAGAAGAACGCCAGGCGCTCGAACTGGTCGCCGTAGCCCCCGCCGGTGCCGTAGATGGACTGCCGATCGAAATACAGGTTGTGCTCCACGAAGTACACGGGGACTTCCGTGCCGGGGATGAAGGCCTGCTCGATGGCGCAGCCGCTGGTGTAGGTCGGCATGGGTACATGCACGGGCTCGAGAACGCGCGTCAGCTCGAAGTCGCCCTGCAGCACCGAGCGGTGCTTGGGGGTGATGACGCGGATGTCCACCCCGCGCTGGGCGAGGGCCTTGGGCAGGCTCCCGGCGACATCCGCCAGCCCCCCCACCTTCGAGAACGGCGCCACTTCAAACGATATCATCAGTACTTTCATGGTGGAATCCCTTCGTAGACTCGCCCGGCGGAGTGCGGTTACCTACCCCAACACCACGCGCCGGGGCACGACCGTGATGCCCGAGGTCACCACGAAGCGGCGCGCATCCACTTCGGGGTCGTGGCCGATACGGAACCCGGGCGGGATGTGCACGCCCTCATCCACGATGACGCGGCTGAGCGAAGCGCCCTCGCCTACCGTCACGTCGTCCATGAGGACGGACTCGGTCACCTCGGCGCCCGCATCCACGCGTACGCCGGGTGACAGCACGGAGCGGTTGACCGTGGCGCCGCTGATGATGCAGCCCCCGGTGAGCAGGCAGTCGCTCACGCTGGCCGGCCGCGAGCCCGCGCCGCAGACGACCTTGGCCGGCGGCAGCGGCGGCTTGTAGGTGTAGATCGGCCAGCGGTCGTCGTACAGGTCCAGCTCGGGCACGGGCGCTACGAGATCCATGTGCGCCTGCCAGTAGCTCTCCAAGGTCCCGATGTCCCGCCAGTAGGGGTTGGCGCTGCGAGCGGGATCGGCAAACTCGTACATGTACACCGCCCGCCCCTGCTGCACCGCCGTGGGGATGACGTCCCGACCGAAATCGTGGGTGTTCTTGGTGCGGGCGTCGGCAGACACAGCCTCGACGAGTGCCGGCGTCCGCCAGATGTAGACCCCCATGTTCGCCAGCGCCACCTCGGGACGGCCCGGCATCCCCGGCGGCTCCGCCGGTTTCTCCAGGAAGCCTACGACCCGCCCGGAGTCGTCTACATCCAGCACGCCCAACTGCCGCGCGCTCTCCCGCGGGACGGTCAGGGCGGCAATGGTCAGGTCCGCCCCCTGCTCCTCGTGATAGGCCAGCATGCCGCTGTAGTCCATCCGGTAAGCATGGTCGCCCGACAGCAGGACCACGACGGCGGGTCGCTCCTCCTGCAGGACGAACAGGTTCTGAAAGATGGCGTCGGCCGTCCCGGCGTACCAGCGATCCGCACCCAGACGCTGGGGCGGGACGAAGTCCACGAACTCGTCCAGGTCATCCGACAGGCGCGCCGACCAGGTGCGTCGCACATGGCGGGTCAGCGAGGTCGAGGCGTACTGGGTCAGCAGGTGGATGCGGCGCAGACCCGAGTTGATGCAGTTGCTGAGGGTGAAGTCAATCATCCGGTAGGTGCCGCCGAAGCGCACTCCCGGTTTGGCCCGCTGGCTGGTCAGTGGGTGCAGACGCTGGCCCTGGCCTCCGGCCAGCACCATCACTGTCACGCCCTGCGCGGCGCGGCCGCCGGCGGCCACCGGTCAGCGCTCCATTTCCGGAGGCGGAGCCGGCGCCTCGATGCCGCGCTTGGCCAGCACGCCCGCGATCGTCTCGTGTAGCTCGGCCAGGTCGTGCGACTTGATGACATAGGCCTCGGCCGCCCAGGTCATGAAGTCATCCTTGTAGCTCGAATAGGCCGTGTTGAGGATGACGGGCAGTTGGTTGTCGTAGTCCAGTATCTTGCCCAGGGCCTCGATGCCGTCCATGCCCGGCATGGCGATGTCGAGGAGCACGGCGTCCACCTCGTGCTTCTGCAGCAGGTCGAGCCCCTCCTGGCCGCTCTTGGCCGCCACCACGTTGTAACCCATCCAGGACAGATCGTCCTCGTAGAGCAGGCGCTGATTGTCGTCGTCCTCAATGACCAGCAGTGTCGGCTTCCCCATGCACACGACCCCTTTCGTGTAGCTTCGGCCGGACGGCTTCCGGCTCCAGCGGCGGCGGTACGACCTGATCGAGGTGGAACACGATCGTGAACGTGGTCCCCTCGCCCTCAGTGCTGGCGACCTCCACGGTGGCGCCGTGGTCCTCGATCACCTTGCGGGCCAGCGCCAGCCCCAGCCCGGTGCCGGTCGTCTTGGTGGTGAAGAAGGTGTCGAAGATCTGATCCTGGTGGGCGACGGGTATGCCCTGGCCTGTGTCGGCCACGGCGAGCTTGACGACGTTCCCCTCGCGCCAGGCGTGCAGGCTCAGCAGCCCGCCCTCCGGCATCGCGTCAAGGGCGTTGAGGGCCAGGTTGGTGACAACCTGCTGCATCTGGCGGCAGTCCAGGGGCAGGAGCGGGAGGTCAGGCGCGACCCTCACCGCGATCCGCACGCCCTGCTTCTCCGCCCGTGGCTGCACCATCTGCACGCTCGGCCCCAGCACGGCCTCCAAGGAGCACTGGGCGAACTGCGGCCGCGAGGGCTTGCTGAAGTCCAGCAGAGAGCCCAGGATGTCCTCCAGCTTCGCGACTTCCTCCACGATGATACGCGCGTTGCGCTCCACGATCTGGACATCGCCCGCCCGGCGCAGGAGCATCTTGGCGAACCCGCCGATGGTAGACAGCGGGTTGCGGATTTCGTGCGCAACGATCGCCGTCAACTCGCCGATAGCCGCCAGGGCCTGAGAGCGTACCAGGCGCTCCGTGGCCTCTTCCAGCTTGCGGTAAGCTTCCTCCAGCTCGTTGGCGCGGCGCAGTTCGGCGGCGTACAGCCGGGCGCTGTCAATGGCCAGCGCCGCGTGGTTGGCCAGACCGGTCAGCAGTTGCACATCGGTCTGGTTGATGCGCTGCCCGGTGACGCTGTTGTCGGCGATGGCGACGCCGATGACCTTGTCCTGCACCACCAGCGGCGCCACCACAAACTCTTCGGCCGCCAGTGCGCCCAACAACTCCGGCGGGACGCGCGGGTCATTGGGGGCATCGAGCACGTGCACCGTCTCGCGCGTCGCCGCGGCCAGCATCGGTAGCGCTGCGGTATCGCTCAGCGGGAACGACAGCTGCTGGACGAGGTCCCGGAGCGGACGCTCCTCGGGCGGGGGCAGGCGGTCGAACGCGCTCAGGAAGTCCGCCAGCGTACGCCCCCCCGACAGCTCCGACCAGATCTGGTTGGCCTGAGCCGGGTTCTCGGGCCCCACCGCCATCTCCGCCTTCAGCACCCCGTCCTCCTCATCGGCCAGCAGCAGGATGGCGCGGTTGAACCCCAGGCCGATGGCGCCACCGGCCGTGATGCCGGTCAGGATGGCGTGGAGCAGCCGGGGCAGATCGTGCATCCCCAGCATCGCCTGCACGATCTGGTGCAGGATCGAGCGCTCGTAGAGCTGCCGGTGGCGTTCGGTGACGTCCTCAATGGTGATGAGCAGGTTCCGTTCACCGCGGGCCCCGACGCAAGGGTCCAGACCGATATTGAGGATGCGTTCGGAGTGGTCCTCCGTCGCCTGTCGGAAGCCGGCCCAGCGCACCCGATCGCCCGTGGCCAGCGTGTTCTGCATGGCCTGCCGCAGCCCGGCCTCCTCCAGCAGGCTGTGGGGGAACACTTCGGAGATGTGCTGCCCCTCGGCCTGCTCCCGCGACAAGCGGCGCTGGCGCAGGTAGGCGCTGTTGGCGTGCAGGACGATCAGGTTCTCGTCGAGCACAAGCAGGCGCGTCTGCAGGGCATTGATGACGTTCGCCAGGAACGCCTGCAGATTCTCGACCTCGTCCAGGCGCGCGGTCAGCTGCACCTGCAGTTGGTCGGCGCGACGCCCATCGCGAGTGTCTGCCGCCACGCAGCCGCCGTTCACCTGTTCCGTGGTGGCGTCCTGGGTGTGTTCGTCAGGGTCCATGGGCCACAATCCCGGGCGGGTCGTCCTACGCCGACGCCGCCTTGCTTTCTTCCTCGACCTCGCCCCGCAGGAACATCGTCGCCCGCTCCGGTGACACGGGGTTGATGTAGAAGCCCGTGCCCCATTCGAAGCCCGCGGTCTTGGTCAGCCGTGGCATCAACTCGACATGCCAGTGGTAGTGCAGGTCAACCATACCCCAGTACTCCGGATGCCCGGGGCAGGCCGAGACACTGGGCGCGGTCTGTAGCATCATGTTGTACGCCGGGTCCTGTAGCACGTTGCGATAGCGCATCAGGGCGTCCTTCATGATGCACGCGAAGTTGTACTGCTCGGACTCCGTCATCATCGCGTAGTCGTGCATGTGGCGCCGGGGTAGCACGAGTAGCTCAAACGGCGACCGCGAGGCGAAGGGCGACACCACGACGAAGTCCTCGTTCTCGGACACGAGCCGGTCCGGGATCGTCGTCTCCTGCTCCACCAGGTCGCAGAAGATGCAGCGTTGCTTGTGCTCGTAGTGGCGCTGGGCCGCGCTCAGCTTCTCCTTGACCAGCAGGGGCACGATCGGCAGGGCGATGAGCTGCGTGTGCGGGTGGGCCAGCGAGGCCCCCGCCGCCGAGCCGTAGTTGCGGAAGACGATCAGATGATGAAAGCGCTTGTCCTGGCGCAAGTCCACCAGCCGCTCACGGTACACGCCGAAGACACTGTTGATGTGATCTACCGAAGCCAGCGCCAGGTCTTCCTCATGGTGCGGGGTCTCGATGATGACCTCGTGGGCGCCGAAGCCCCCCATCCGGTCCAGCAAGCCGATGCCCGAGCGCCGCAGGCTGGCCTCGATGGTCAGGGCCGGGAACTTGTTCTGCACGACGCGCACTTCCCACCCGGGCGCGTTGGCCCCGGTGCCGCAGTCGCGGACGGCATAGATCTCCGGTGGGGTCTTGGCCTCATTCCCCCCGCAGAACGGGCAGCCGGCCGACTTGTTCGGCTCGGGAGCGGAGGTGAAATCCGTGGGGCGCTTGCCCCGCGAGGCGGCAATGATCACCCAGCGGTCCAGCACCGGGTCTTTACGGAGTTCAGAAGCGTCATCCAGGGGGTTGCTCATGGGATGTGGCCCGGCAGGGCCACACACCTCCTTTCAGCCGACAGGCCGCCCGTCCCGCAGCGTGACGGATGGCTGCGGCCGACGGCCTCGTCCCCATGGTTAGTTTAGCAGACCGCCGGAGGCGTCGGCAAGGTGAATGGCGGGAGTCACCCAGTCCTGTGCCAGCGACGGCCTCCCCGGCGCACAAGGTCTCGCTGTCGGGCCGCGCGAAATGGCGGGCATGTACCGGGTATATCCTCCCCATGTCTATGTCACCGAATGGGCGCTGCGCGACGAGCGCGCTCAGCCCCGCCTGCGTCGCCTTGCGGCCGCCTTCGGGCAGCCTGACCCGCCGATCCTGACGGCCGCCGAGCTGGCCGAGACCTGTCGGGAGCGCGGCTGGCTCGACGAGCGACGCAACCGCACCGGGGCCGTCCGCACGCCGGCCGACCCGGATATCGTGCTCAACGCCTTCACACTCGACGACGCCGAGCTGCAGGACCGCCTGGCCCGTTACCCGGACCTGCGCCAGTGGTTCCTGGGCGGAGGGGGCATCATCGGGACGCGCGACAGCCGCAACCACCTGCGCGGGATGAATGGTGTCTGCCAGACCGCGCTGGAGCTGCACTGCGCCTACGGCTGCCTCCACGCCTGCGACTACTGCCACGTCGGCAGTTGCCTGAACATCATGACCAACCTGGAGAGCATGGCCGAGCGTTTCCAAGCGGCCATTGCCGAGAACCGTTGGTGCCGGCTGTGGAAGTTCGACAACACGACTGACACCATCGCCCTGGAGCCCGAGTACGGCGCTTCGGAGACCATGGTCAGCCTCTTTGCCCAGCAGCGCGACGCGTTCTTGCTGCTGTACACCAAGAGCAACAACGTGGACCATCTGCTGGACCTCGACCACCGGGGGCAGACCCTCGTAAGCTGGTCCCTGGCCAGCGACACGCCCAGCCGGCTGATCGAGAGGAAGACGCCGCCCATGCGGGCGCGCATCGGGGCGATGCACAAGTGCCAGGAGGCGGGCTACGGGGTGCGGGTCCGCCTCTCCCCCATCTGCCCGGTAGTGAACTGGCGCGGCGAGGTCACGGAGATGCTCGAGGCGCTCTTCGCGCAGGTCTGCCCGCAGGTCATCTCGATGGACGTGCTGGGGTGGATGAACGCCCGGCAGATGCGTGAGGCGCTCGACATTGAGCTGCTGGACCCCCTCTACTGCGACTTCGTCATCCAGCAGTCCGAGCTTTCGCCGGGCGTCCACACCAAGCACTTGTTCAGCCACGACATGCGGCTGACGATCTTCCGCCACGTCCTGGGCGAGATCCGCCGCCTGCAGCCGGAGACGCCGGTGTCGCTATGCATGGAGACTAGGGAGATGTGGCGGGAGCTGGGCCCGGACCTCGGTATGACCCCGGGGAACTACGTCTGCTGCTGCGGCCCGACCAGCGTGCCGGGGCACAGGCTGCTGCAGGTGTAGAGCTGGCGCTGCAGGGCGGGGGCTTGTACCCCGCCCCGCATGGCACGAACCGAACGTCTCGGCGGGGTACAAGCCCCCGCCCTACACTCTCCGCCTCGGCTACACCCGTGGATGCGCCTAGCCCTGCACCGACAGGTACCCGGGCTGGACGATCAGGCGGTCCACCTTCGGCGACATGGGGATCTTCTGCAGGTCCAACAGCGGGTTGATCTTCTTCAGGAGGGTGCGCAGCGGCGCGGTGGGCAGCGGTAGGCCGCCGACCGAGGCCTTGGTCGGGATGAAGCTGATCCGGTAGCCGTCGGGGCACTCCAACCGTCCCTGCGCCATGAAGTTCGTGGCCAGGCCGAAGCGGTACTTCCCGGTGATGACCAGGTTGCCATGGCCCAGCTTGATGCGCATGTTCTCGATCCGGTTCTTCTTGAAGGTCAGGGCGCGGTTCAGGTCGGCCTCTGAGACCTTCGCGTGGATCCTGTCCGACCCGCGCCGCAGCACCTTCACATCATTGCGCGTCCGCAGTCTCGGCAGGTCGAGGACCAGATCCTGTGCCTGCATCAGCACCTGCGTCATCTTTACTCCGTCCACCGTGACGGAGTCCGCCGTGACCTTGATCTGCTTGAAGGCGCCCTTGTCCATGCCGGCGTTGCCCGGATGGGGCGTCACGGCGATACGCAGGTTCTGCACCTTCCACAGGTGCGTCATGCGGGAACGGATACGGGCGGCCACTTGGTCGGGCGTCATCGCCGGCCACGCAGCCGTCGCAACCATGGCCATCCCCACCACGGCTGTCAGACATCGTGTGCGAAAGCTCACAATCCTCAACTCCATGTGCTCCGGGGCCACAGCCCCATTCATTACTACGGTGCGTAGGACATTGCGTTAGAGTCGCTACGCCGCCCAAAAGTTTCGCCCGCCTTGCCGCGCGGGGCCTGCAGCCGCATCGTGTGCCCTCGCGCAGGAGGGAACACGGCTCCCGGCGGCGCAATACCCGGGACACGGAGGAATCATGACCATGACCCCACCCCTGCCCGTCTGGCTCATCCTGATGCTCATCCTGCTGGCGGCCCTGCCCGCCCAGGCCAAGTACCCCGACGACCTGCCCCCGGCCGAGAAGGCCATCGCCGGCACCGTGGACCCCTGGGGGCTGCCCTTCAGCGACTCCCTGCGCGCTTTCGACGAGCGCTTCGGCCCTGACAGCCGCTTCGCCCTCGGCGTGACCCACGACCTGGTCAAGGTCTGGCCGCTCAAGTACTGGTTCCGCGGTCAGAGCGTCGCCACCCGTGGCGACCAACCGGGCCTGCTGCAGACCGAGCCGCGATGGGCGGCCGCCGGTGACACCGTCGCCTTCCAGGTCGTCGTATTGCCCCGGATGGGCGCGGCCGACGCCACCTACACCGTCCAGGCCGGCGTGGATGGCTGCCCCGGAGCCCAGATCGAGACCTTTCGTGAGGTCTTCGTCAAGACCGCCCAGCCCGGCTACCCCCGCTACCCCGTTGACCGCTGGCCCGATCCGCTCGTGCCAGCCTCGGAGGTGGCGCTCTCCGGGACGGACTGCGGCGCGTTCTGGGTGGATGTCAAGCTGCCAGCCGGCGCGCCGGCTGGCCTCGTGACTGCCCGCGTCAAGGTCACTGACGGAACCCAGACCAACACCCTAGAGGAACGCTTCCGGATCGTCCCGGGCCTCCCGCTGCGCCCGCGGGACTTCCCGCTCGTGGCCTGGTTCCGCCCGCGGTACGGCAAGAAGAGCCTCAGCCAGGACCAGATGCTCGGGATGGCCAAGCTGGCCCTGGACCACAACATGCAGGCCATGGACATCCTCAAGGGCACCTTCAAGCCCGACGATCCCGCGGAGTTCGACCGGATCCACGATGGGTTGGCCGCCGCGGGCCAGAACGTGTTCGAGCTTGACGCTCCCGGCAAGAAGTACGACTACAAGCTGCTGTATGACCACATCAAGGCCAAAGGCTGGCTCGATCAGGCGCTCGTGTACAGCAACAACGACGAGCCCCTCACCGAGACCTTCGAGCAGTCCAACGTGCCGTGGTGCCAGGACATGAAGCAGAAGTACCCGGGCCTGCGGGTGTTCCTGGCCTCGGCGTACCACCAGGGCATGGAGCGCGGCTGCGACATCTGGATGACCGACCTGTCCACCGAGGGCTATGACCCCGAGGGCATGCGCCATCTCAAGGCCCCGACGCTGTGGCACTACTACTGCCACCTGCCGATCCACATCCAGTTCCGGGCGCCGCTGACGATGGCCCCGAACATGGAGGTGGACTGCGACGCCCTACAGCACCGGCTGGCGCTGTGGATGTCGGACTACTACGGGGCCAAGGGCGTGTTCATCTGGGCCGGCTTCTCGGCCGGGGGCATCAAGGACGACTTCTGGCAGACGCTCGAGCTGGAGCAGACGCCCGGCGGCTACCCGTACGGCGGCATCCACAATGGCAATAACTACCTCGTCTACCCGCCCCAGAGCGACGGGGGGCCCGTCCTGCCCTCCGTGCGCCTGAAGGTGCTGCGGGCCGGGATGCAGGACCTGGCCCTGCTGCGCGTGGCGCGGCAGATGCTTGCCGACGGCAAGGTGAAGGGCGCCAAGGCGCG
This sequence comes from bacterium, assembly GCA_021372615.1. Taxonomy (NCBI): domain Bacteria; species bacterium. The sequence continues at coordinate 122,944 of JAJFUB010000092.1, forward strand.
CAAGCTGAAGGAGTTGCTGAACCCGACGCCAGGCCTCTTCGTGCACCCGCAGTACTGGGATCGCCTGCCCGAGACGCTCCTGGCCCGCGAGCAGGCCATCCTGCAGGCCTTGGCGCAGTAGCCGTTACTGGGACCGCGGGCTTCCAGCCCGCGCCGTCGTCGTGGTGCGGGCTTCCAGCCCACGCCGTTAGCAGACCGGGCAGGCAAGGCCGCCTGCCTTACCGGAGGACACACCATGCGTATCGCCATTCTCGGCGCCAGCCACTGGCATGTGCGCCTGATGTACGTCGAAGCCCTGCAGAAGCTGGGCGAGGAGATCGTGGCCCTCGGCGAGTGCCTGCCGGGCAAGCTCGCGCTGACCGACGGGCTCGTGGACTGCCCGTCGTACACCGACTACGACAAGCTCATCGCCGAGCAGAAGCCTGACTTCGTGTTCGCCCATGCGCCGCATGCGGACATGACCGCCCTGGCCGACTGGCTGGTTGAGCGCCGCCTACCCTTTCACATGGAGAAGCCCATGGGCGTGGATTGGCGCAAGCTGGAGCCGGTGGCGACCATGGCCCGGACCGAAGGCGTCTTCGCCAGCGTCGCGCTGGTCTCCCGCTACTATGCCGTTGTGCAGTGGCTCCGCGAGCGGCGGGAGCAGATCGGACGCGTGAACCACTACTACTACCGGCTCTTCGCGGGCGACCCGGGCCGGTACCGCGAGTGGGGCGTGGAGTGGATGCTCGACCCCGCGCGCGCCGGGGCCGGCCCGCTCTTCAACTTCGGCCCGCATGTGGTGGACCTGTTCTTCTACCTGTGCGTCCAAGAGGTCACCCAGGTCTCCGCCCACTGGACCCGCGGCCTGCACGGAGAGCCGATTGAGGACCTCTGCAGTCTCACCATGGTCGGCGCCGAGGGGGAGATCGGCGTGGGTGAAGTCAGCTACTCGATGCCGGAGGGTTACGAGCGCTACTTCTCGCTCGACTCGGCGAACCTGCACTGCGGCGGGCCCGAGATGGGTGACATGACGGTCTACTGGCGCGACGGCCGCAGCGAACGCGTCGTCGGCAACACCGCCGATGACGTGTACTTCTCATACACGAAGGACACGCTGGAGCGCTTCCGCGCCGGACAGCCGCCCGTGGCGGGGATGGACGACATGGTCAAGACGCTGCGGGTGCTCAATGCGGCCAGGGAGTCGGCGCAGACCGGCCAGCCGGTGCGCATCGGCGGCCACTAGCCGCGTGGCTATGCCGTGAGCCGCGTGGGCGCGCGTGTCCCCACGCGCGCAGGTCCACCGCTAGCCACGCAGAGGCGGGCTGGAAGCCCGCACTACCAGTCTGTTGGCACTACCCGTCCATTGACACTACCCAAGCATAGGGGGACCAGACCATGGCCCTACGGAAGCTCGAAGACATCGTCATCTACGGCAACGACGCGTGGTACTCCACGTTCCCCTCGATCGTTCGTCTGGCTAGCGGTAAGCTCATCTGCGGCTTCCGCCGGGCCCCGGAGCGGCGCCTGCAGCCGGGCGGGGTCGTCACGCATGCCGACCCCAACAGCCAGGCCGTCTGCGTCACCTCCGCCGACGAGGGGCGGACGTGGGACCCCGAGCCGCAGCTCATCTACGCTCATCCCGCCGCCGGCTGCCAGGACCCGTGCCTCAGCCTCCTGGCCGACGGCGCCATCCTGTGCACACTGTTCGCCTGGCAGATCTACCCGGCGCAGTCCCAGAAGTTGGTGCCCGACGCGCCCTTCCTGGTGGACGGCAACGGTTGGACGATGAGCAACCTGGGAGTGCACACGTTGCGCTCCACCGACGGTGGGGTCTCCTGGGGGCCGGCCACCGTCGTCGAGCCCGCGCCCGGAGCCATGGACCGGCTGCCGGGTGTGCCCGCCCGCGGCGCCGTCAGGGGCCGGAGCGTCAGCTTGCCGGACGGCTCCGTCCTCATGCCCGTCTATGGCGGCAGCCGCCCGTCCCCGTCAGTGGCCTACCGCTCCACCGACGGCGGGCAGAGCTGGCGCTTCCTGTCGGTCATCGCCCACGACGCGACGGTGGACATGCACGAGCCGCACTTGCACCTGTGTCCCAGCGGCAAGGTCGTAGCCTTCATCCGCACCGCTGGCCTGGACGGCTATCTGGCCATGTGCCATTCCACCGACGGCGGCGCAACGTGGAGCGAGTGGGCGAAGACAGAAGTCTGGGGGCACCCCTTCACCACCGCCGTCGCCCCGGACGGGCGCGTCCTGCTGGCCTACGGCTACCGCCGCGAGCCGTTCGGCGTCCGCTGCCTGTTGCTGGACCCCGAGTGCGAGACGATTGACATGGCCGGTGAGCTGGTCCTGCGCGACGATCTGTACAACTTCGACATCGGCTATCCCTGGGCCGTGACACTCGGCGACGGCACCATCCTGGTGGCCTACTATGCCAACATTGCCGACGGCACCCGCCACATCGCGGGAACGTTCGTGGAGGTCCCATGAGGTTGCGCGCGTGCGGACACGCGCGCCCACGCGGCCCCGTCGGCTACGCCCGGTTCCCGAATCCCGAATCCCGCCTCCCGGACCCCGCCCATGACTTCACGACAACGCATGCTCATCGCCATGGCGAACGGCCAGCCGGATATGGTGCCGGTCGCGCCGGACACGTCGAACATGATCCCCTGCCGGCTCACCGGCAAGCCCTTCTGGGACATCTACCTGTACCAGGACCCGCCCTTGTGGGAAGCGTACATCCGCTGCTGCCAGCACTTCGGCTTCGACGGCTGGCTGCCCTCGGTGCCTCTGCAACTGGACTACGAGCTGGAGGCGGCCGCCGCCGGCCCGCAGTGGACCGAGGCCATCGTCCACCGGACCGCCGAACGCATCTACACGCGGCGCCGGGCGACCACTGACGGAGAGGACAAGTGGACGGACACCTGCACCGTCTACTACATCGCTGACCCACCCACAGGGAACGTCCCGCTGCGCAAGGTCGGGCTGCCTGAGGGCCCACCGGAGACGTGGGAGGACGTGACGGCTCGAACGAACTACCGTGGCCGGGAAGCCTTCGACCGGGCGCGGGAGCTGATGGGCGAGGCCGGCGTCGTCGGGGTCGCCGTGGGGACGCCGATGCTGGGGCTGTCCGCCGAGGCGGTCTACGAGTGGGCCGACAACCGGGACGCGGTCAGGGAGCGCTGTGAGCGGCAGGGGGAAGCCTGCGTCCGCCGCGCACGTGAGATCGTCAAGCTCCAGCCCGACTTCGTGCTCACGGGCGGCTCCGGCATGATGATCAACAATCCCGAGCCCATCTTCCGCGTGCTGTGCCTGCCGACGATTCAGGAAGTCACCCGCATCTGCAAGCAAGCGGGCGTCCCCTCGCAGATCCACTGCTGCGGGCCGGAGCGCGACCTGGTGCGCATCTGCGCCGAGGAGACCGACCTGTCGTCCATCAACCCGCTCGAAATCAAGCCCATGGGCGACTGTGACCTGGCCGACATCAAGCGCCGCTATGGGGCCAAGATCGGCCTGATGGGGAACCTGCACACGACCGAGGTGATGCTGCGGGGCACGCCGCAGACCGTCATCGAGGCGAGCCAGCGGGCGCTGGACGACGCGGCTGCTGGCGGGGGCTTCATCCTCTCGACGGGCGACCAGTGCGGCCGCGACACACCGGACGAGAACATCGCCGCGATGATCGAGACGGCGCGGGTGCACGGGCGGTACTGAGGGCGGAGCCGCGCCACGACGCCGGGCCGGACGGGGCTCGGGCCCATCCACTGCCCGTGGACGCCTCAGTTGTAGATCGTCGTGGCAGTGATGTCGAAGTTGCCCCGCTTGGCGTCCTTGGACCACTTGGCATGCCCGTCGGCGAAGGCGCAGTTCATGCCGCCGTTGTGGACGGCGAACGACGTGTTGCCATTGCGGTACAGTGTGTAGTGGTCCAGCCCGCGGAAGCGCCAGCACGAGGACTCACACACGGCGACTTTCTCGGCCGGGAGCTGGATCTGGCCCTCGGAGAACCCCATGCTGTAGCCAAGGCTATCGGTGACGTCACCATCGCCGTTGAAGTCACCATAGGTGGCGCTCTCGGTAATGGTGCAGATGCCGTACGTGCAGTACACGCCGCGAACCCGGGCATCCGACTCCGGCATGTGGGCCCCGAGGGTACACGCGGTGGTGTTCACCACTCCCCAACCGGACCCACTCGAAGGACACTTGAACATCTGCTGGTTCTTGACGTAGGGCATCATCTTCTCTACCCACAAGTACGGGCCAGAGAAGCGAACCAGCATCTCGTCATAGTCCTGGGAGTACATCTGCAGACCCAGCCCGATCTGCTTGAGGTTCGACAGGCAACTCGTCTGCCTGGCCTTCTCCCGAGCCTTGGCGAAGACGGGAAACAGGATCGCCGCCAGAATGGCGATGATGGCGATCACCACCAGCAACTCAATCAGTGTGAAGCCCTTGCGTACGCCCATGGATACTCATCCTCTCATGCTAGTGCCAACACCCGCACCACTCTCCCCCCCAAAGTCGTTCGACATCCCTAGTTATTCCCCCTTCTGCTCCGGAACATTCCTCTTTTCCTGCGTGTTGCCCCGTATAGGACTCCGTCGCGGCCGTCCTGCGCGGGGACATACCACCTGGCCCGACGGCCCAGAGAGGACGTTGTGCGCGCTCTGTCGAGGCTTGCCATCATGATCCTCGTCGCAGCCGCCGCCTGCGCGGCCGTCTGCACAGCCCTGCTGTGCCCGGCGCGCGCACAGGATGCCCCCGCACCGCCAGCAAAGGAGGACACCACCGTGAAGCAGGATACCAGCCAATGGAAGACGCTCACCCCCGAGGAGCAGCACGTCATCGTCGGCAAAGGGACCGACGCTCCGTTCACCGGTGAGTATGTGGACCTCACGGCGCCGGGCCTCTACACCTGCCGGCGCTGCGGGGCCGTGCTGTTCCGGTCGCAGGACAAGTTCCACTCCGGCAGCGGCTGGCCGTCCTTCGATGACACGATCTCCGGCGCCGTGACGCGCCAGCCCGATGCGGACGGGCGGCGAACGGAGATCATCTGCACGAACTGCGGCGGTCATCTGGGGCATGCCTTCCTTGGGGAGGGGATGACCCCCAGGAGCGTCCGGAACTGTGTGAACTCCACCGCCCTGACGTTCGTGCCCGAGGCGGAGGTGAGGGTAGGACGGGCGTACTTCGCCGGGGGATGCTTCTGGGGCGTGGAACACCTGCTCAAACAGCAGTCCGGCGTCATCGCCACCACGGTCGGCTACATGGGCGGCCATACCGACAACCCGACCTACCGCGACGTGTGCAGCCACACGACGGGCCACGCGGAAGCCGTCGAGGTGCTGTACGACCCGCAGCGGGTGGACTTCGAGGCGCTGGCCAAGCTGTTCTTCGAGATCCACGACCCGACCCAGGCCAACGGCCAGGGCCCGGACCTCGGCGACCAGTACCGTTCCGAGATCTTCACCACCACCGCCGAGCAGCAGGCCGTGGCGCGGAAGCTGATTGCCGATCTCAAGGCCAGGGGGATGGACGTGGTGACGCAGGTCACGCCGGCGGGCAAGTTCTGGCCGGCGGAGGAAGACCATCAGGACTACTACGACAAGACCGGCAAGCTGCCGTACTGCCACGCGCGCAAGCAGTTGTGGTGAGCCTCGCCGTGGGAGCAGTCACCGACCCCTACCCGCGCGTGCCCGAGGTCGCGGTCGGTGACCGCTCCCACGCCAGTGACCGCTCAGTCGTACCCCCCGTGCCTCCTCCCCACCTCGACCGCCAGGCTGTAGGACTCGAAGCTCACCGTCGGCGGCACCGAGTGGTCGGAATGCCAGATGTACCCCCCGCCCACCTTGGCCGCCTCGACCTTCGTCGCGACCTCGTGCGTGATCTCCTCACGGTCACCCCGGGCCAGGACATCCATGTCGGTATTGCCGAAGAAGCTGATCCGGTCGCCGTACAGCGGCTTGTAGCGCCGCACATCGTTGCCCGCGCGGGCTTCCAGGGGCTGGATGCAGTCGAAACCGGCCTCGATGAGCAGCGGGACGAACTCGCCGACATCGCCATCGCAGTGCAGGATCATGAACATGTCGTGCGCATGGCACAGCTCGGCGAAGCGCTGGTGGTAGCGGAGGACGTGCTCCCGGTACACGCGCGGCGAGAACAGCATCCCGTTGCGGTAGCACAGGTCGGAAAAGAACCAGACAGCATCGGGCGTCACGCCCTGCGCCAGCAGCTTGCGCAGCAGTTCCAGTGACATCTCGGCCTGGGTCGCCACCATCTCCTCGAACCACGTGGGCTGCTCCACCATCACCATCAGCGCCCGCTCCATCCCCAGCGTCCGCAGCACCCACCAGACCGGCTCGACCGGGTCGAAGGTGCTGAACTGCCCGTTGGCGGCGGCCTGCGGGTAGTGTTGGGCCAGCGCTCCGAGCCGGTCATCGGTCGGCTGCAGACGGTCGCGGTGTTGTGCCCAGTCCTGCGGCGTCTTGATCAGGTGATCCACCTCGCACGGGGGGGCGTAGTTGTCCTTCCATACCTTGTGGGTGGACCCATCGGCGTCCCGCTCCAGCTTCCAGTCCTCGCCCTCCTCGACCAGCTCCACCGGCAGACCCAGGCTGCAGTTCGGCCCGCTGATGGCGATGGTGTCCAGGCCGAAGTACGCCGCTGGGCTCTGCTCGGCGGGGAGGCCTTCACCGCGCCAGCGCTCCACGGTCTGGGGCCAGAAGCAGATCTCGCACATCGGGATGCGGTCGGGCTCACGGTGGCTCAACGTGGTGCGCAGGCGCTCGCGGCTGGTCATGGTGGACAGTCCTCGTGCCATAGTGGTCCGGTTTGGGTGCTACTGTTCCGGCCAGACATTCGTTCCCGGCGGAGGCAGCCAGTGATCGGGATCGGGCGCCGCGAACTGCCGCCGCCACTGCGCCAGGAGCGCTCTGGGGGCACGCCGGGCCAGTACCCCGAGCGACCGCTGCGCATCGAACCCCGCCTGCACGCGCTCGTGGAACTGCTCGCGCAGCCCCCGCAGCTCCGGCGCGTCGGCCACATTCCTCAGCTCACCGGGGTCCTCCTCCAGATTGAACAGCAGCGGAGGGAACCCCGGGTACCACAGCAGCTTCCACGGCCCCTGTCGGATCATGCGTCCAGGCGGCTCGTGGCCATAGCCGACCATTTCGGAGAAGACGGCGTCGTCCCAGTCGGCCGGCACGGCGCCCTCCAGCAGCGGCCGCAGCGACCGCCCGGCCACGTGCGGAAGGGGTTCGGCGCCCGCGTAGTCCAGGAGCGTCGGGCCCAGGTCCAGCAGGCTGGCGTTGAGGGCGCATTCGCGCGCTTCTGGCAGTCGCCCCGGGGCGCTGACGATCAGGGGCACGCCGACGGAGCCCTCGTAGAAGCTGGTCTTGCACCACCACCCATTCTCCCCGATGCAGTCGCCGTGGTCGGAGGTGTAGATGACGATGGTGTTGTCGGCCAGCCCGGTCTCACGGAGAGTACCCAGCAGCCGCCCGACGAGACCGTCGACGACCTCCACCAGCCCGTAGTACGCGGCCCGGGCGCTGCGGACCTGGTCGGGCGTCAGCTCGTCGAAGCCCCGGCCCTGGCGCATGCCGCGCACCGGCTCCGGCACGCTCTCCAGGTACCCATCGGGCAGCCGCGGCGGCTCGACGCGGTCGAGGTAGTAGTCGTAGAGGGCCTTCGGGGCGATGTACGGGCAGTGGGGCAACACGAGCCCGGTGACCAGGCAGAAAGGGTCTTCGGGGTGCTCGGCGCGCTCGCGCAGGTACTCCTGGCATCCCCCCAGCACCGCCTCGTCGAAGGCCTGGTACGAGGTGCGGCCCGGCCCGGAGACCTCCACGGTGGCGCGGGTCTGCCCGGTGCTGACCGTGGGGATGTGCCCGAGGTCAATGCCTGGCCCGCCGGGCACGGACGCGGTCACGTCGCCCACCAGACGCCGGTGGAAGCCATGGCGCTGGTCGGGACCGACGAAGTGCATCCGGCCGCCGAGCGTCACCTCATACCCCGCCGCGCCCAGGCTGTGGGCGAAGGTCGGGACATCCGACGGCAGGTAGCAGCCGTTGGTGTACACGTCGAGGTCGCTGCAGTGCCGCCCGGTCAGGAAGGTCATCCGCGAGGGGACGCACAGGGGCGAGCCGCAGGTCGCGCTGCCAAAGCGCACGCCGTCGGCGGCGAGGGCGTCCAGGTGCGGCGTCCGGACGACCCTATCTCCCGCACAGCCCATCACGTGCGGGTTGTGCTGGTCCGACATGATGAGCAGGAAGTGCGGGCGGTCGGCCATCTACTGCTCCACGAGCTTCACGAGTTGGGGCGTCGCAGTGATGTGGTAGTACTCCGCGATATTCGAGACGGTCGGCAGGATCCAGTTGGCCGCCGGGAAGGAAGACATCGAGACCTGCTTGTAGTGCTCCACCTGCTCGGGAGTGTACTGCATCCAGGAGGTGCCGTGACCATAGATCCAGCAGTACTTGCCGCTGAAGCTGCGGGCGGCGGCAAACTGCGGACCGAACTCGGCGAGGGGGTAGTTCTCGCTTTTGTCCGCGTACGAGCCGGTGATCTTGTCGCCGTAGGTCTCCTTCTTGCCCGACCACCCCAGGAACTTGCCGTCGTTGTCGGTAATGGCCCGGTAGTACCCCAGCGGCCAGCAACCAAGGGCCAGGTCGCCGTACTTCCGCCAATACGTCCGCTCCCGGGCGGGCAGCTTCTCCGTCGTGGCGTCCCGGACGCTCTCGGCGAAGTCGCGCAGGGCCCACGGGGCGCGCATCTGGTAGGTGCTCTCGGTGAGTTGGTGGATGCCGCGCGTGTAGTGCGTGCGTTCCATCCCCTCGATCATCCCGGCGAAGATGGAGGCCCACAGCGGCCCGTAGTGGATCGAGCCCTCCGGCAAGGTCAGCAGCTCCACCTGCGGGTACTCGCGGATGACGCTCTCGAAGATCGTGGCCCAGCGCTCCTGGGTCTTGGTGGCGAGTTCCGCGGGGGTGTGCCGCCCTCCGTAGCCCTTCCACGCCGGGTCGAACTGGTAGGCGGTGTACTCCGTGTCTACGGCAAAGCACGGGAACTTCGCCAGCCGGGCAAAGCGCGCCGCCTCGCGGAAGTTGGCAGTGATCCTGGCGTAGCCCGCGTCGTCGAACGGGTCGGGCAGGTCGGTGTAGAACGCCACCTTCAGGACGTTGGCATCTACCCCGGCCTTGAGACACCTGGCGTTGGCGGCGCGGCATTCCTGGAGCAGCTTGTCATCCTCGCCGCGCGTGTTGGGGTCCTTGTCCACGGCCCACACGTCGCTCCAGATGTCCGAGTAGACGTTGTCAATGAACGCGCCGGAGAAGCCTCGCGCGTGCCACTTCTCGGCCTCATCGGCCCAGGACATCAGATGCGTGCTGAAGTACAGGAGCCTCGGCTGCTGCCGGGCGGGGCGCTTGTCGGGCACGATGCTCGCGCGGGCCTCCTGGCACGGCTCGAGGGCGATGTCATCGAACCAGATCGTGCCGATGGCCCCGGAGGCATTCTGCACGTTGATCTCGGCGCGATCTACGGAGTCGAACAGCGTATTGCGGAAGGTGAACTTCTGCCACTGATCGGTGATGCGGAAGGCTCGCGAGTAGGCGGTGGCCAGGTAGCAGCACGCGAGACCGCTCTTGCCGGGCTCAGACTTCGCCCAGAAGCTCAGCGCCCAGGTACCCTTCGCCAGTGGCACGTGGGTGTAGCCGCCGCCGCGAGCCGTCGCCGTCTCGTTGATGCCCTGCAGTGAGTTGCGGCCCGTGTGCGCCACCGTAGTGTCAATCTTCTGACTGCCCTGGCTGCCCTCCGGTCCCCAGTTGTACCGGCCCCACTTCACCGCCCACCCGTCTTGGCCGACTTCCTCGAACGAGGGGTTCGGGATGGGGTTCTCCGCCGCGCACAGTGGCGCGGCGAGTAGTATCATGAACAGTGCTGACGAACGCATGGGTATGCTCCTGTCTCCTCGCATGAGCGCGGACGTCCCGGCCGCGCCGGCAGCTCGCACGTCCGGCCTCACGCGCGCGACACTAATTGAGCCGGTGCGACATCTGCGCCAGCAGCGCCTCCCGCAGCCGCCCCGCCTGCTCGGGCTCCGCCTCGCACACGTTCGTCAGCTCGCCCGGGTCCCGGCGCAGGTCGTACAGCTCCCAGCGCTGCTCCCGCGTCTCCGGGTCCCAGTTCAGGATGAGCTTCCAGCCCTGCTCCCGCACCATCCAGATGCGTCGGTTGTCGCCCTCGAGCGCCTGCCAGCCGGCGGGCATCGTCTCGGCGAATGCCTGCTGGCGGAAGGCGGCGCTTGCTGGGCCAGTGGGGGCGGTCACTGTGGGAGCGGTCACCGACCGCGACCGTTCGGGGTCGGTGACCCCTCCCACACACCCATCCTGCCTCATCAGTCCTTGCCCGATCAGCCCCAGCGCCGACTGCCCGTCGTGCGGCAGCTCCAACGGCACGCCGAGGAGGTCGAGGATCGTCGGCATGATGTCAACCTGCGAGACCTGCTGCTCGACGGTGACGCCCTGCGGTAGCCCCTTCGGATAGCGCATCAGCAGCGGCACGCGCACGCACTCGTCGTACAGCGTCCCCTTCAGGTTGCACGAGGTGTGCCCGATGTGGCCTCGCTCCAGCAGTTCCTCGCCATGGTCCGAGGTGATGACGATCAGCGTATCGTCGAGCTGGCCCACCTCCTCCAGCTTCGCGACCCAGCGGCCCACCATGTCATCGAACACACGCAGCTCACCATCATAGAGCGCGTGGACGCCGGGGCGGTCCTGCTCGGGCACGAAGTCCACGACCGCCACGCTGCGCTTGTGGGCGTCGTCACCGTCGCCGATGGGGTCCTGACGGCCTGCTTCCATCGCCGAGACGACATCAGGCGGATGCAGAATCATGCGGGTACGGACGATGTCCAGGCGCTCCTGCGTCGCGACATCGGGGTGGTAGTCGGGCGGCACGAACAGGTCGTAGTACTCCGGCGGGGGGTTGTACGGCAGATGCGTCGGGTAGGGCATCGCGAAGTAGAACCAGCCGCCCTCGCGGTGGCGGTCGAGATAGCCGAGCAGGTCGTTGTCGTCGCGGTCGAAGCCCAGCGGCCCCCAGCGCGTCACCAACTCCCCGTCGATCGCGAAGCCCCGGTCGCGCAGCAGGTGCAGCGGCGTGCGGCGGCCGACCCACTCCGGGCTCTCGGCCCAGTGCGCGAAGTCGTACGGGCTCTGGATATGGTGCGAGGCCACGTCCTGCCCGGTGATGATTGAGACCACCGGCGGCAGCGTGTGTGAGGAGACCGAGATGCAGTCGCGGAACAGGACGCCCTCGCGCGCCAGGCGGTCGCAGTGAGGTGTTGTCGGCTTCGGGTAGCCGTAGCAACTCATGTGGTGAGGCCGCACGGCATCTTCGAGGATGATCAGGATGTTCATGGCGCGCTCCCCGCGGCCCCAGGTCACTTCATCTGCGGCAGGATGATGCCCCGCAGGATGATCTTCTGGCAGAACAGGAACACCAGCAGCACCGGGATCGAGTTCACAATGAACGAGGCCATGACCATGTAGGGCGCGCCGGTGAGAGTCTGGCTGAACTGGTACGTCCACACCGCGATCGTCCAGATCTTCGGGTCCTGCGCCACGATGATCGCCCACTCCCAGCCGTTGTAGGCCGCGATGAAGGCGTTCAGCATCCCCACCGCCAGGATCGGCTTGACCAGCGGCAGGGAAATGCGCCAGAAGACGGTCCACTCGGGCGCCCCGTCTATCGTCGCTGCCTCGTATAGCTCCGCTGGCAGCGAGTCGAAGAAGCCCTTGAGCAGGAAGATGGTCATGCCGTTGGCCGCGCCCGGAAGAACGAGGGCGGCGAAGGTGTTGAGCAGCCCCAGGTCGCGCAGCAGCAGGAACCCCGGGATGGCCGCCACGGCCGCGGGGAAGGCCATCGTCGCCAGGCAGAAGACGACGATCTTCTCGGTCTGGCGCAGCCGGAACCGACTGAGCGCGTACGCCGCCAGCGGGTTGACGGTCAGTGTGATGCAGATGGCGAGAATCACCAGAATCAGCGTGTTGCGCACCGCCAGCCCGCGGTGGATCAGGTAGTCGAAGACCGCCACGTAGTTCCCGGCGAGGTTGTCGAAGAAGAAGGCCCATTGCTTGTGGGCGAACGTGACCAGCAACGCCTGCCCGAACGGCACCCCCAACTGCTCCAGGCTGTCGAGCTTCAGCCCATAGGCCGTGTTGATCCCCGCCAGGCTGCCGTGCCTGGCCAGGGCGAACTCCTGGAAGGCCTGCTCGGGGAGCGTGTCGCGGATGCGCCACTGCGTGACCGGCACGGTCTCGCGCACGAAGTCCATCCACACGCGCCCCAGCGGGCCATACGGCGCAGTGGGGGTCAGTCTGACGTCCTGCCAGCGGGCTACAGGCTCAAAGGCTTGCCCCATGCCGGCCAGCACGCGGTTGAGGTAGTCCACACTCGGGAAGCGCCGCTGCAGGAAGCGTTCGAACTCCGCCTGACGGTTGCCGACCACGATCTCCACGTGGCGCATGGGGAACTCGGTGAGGAGGAACTTCTCCCAGAGCGCGACGAGGTCCGCGTGTGCGGGACTCGTGGGAGCGGTCACCGACCGCGACCCATCGGGGTCGGTGACCCCTCCCACGCCCGCGGCGACCGGGAACGGCAGCGCCGCCAGTTGCTCGGGTTTGAGCTTCTCGTCCTGCTTGGCGACGTAGTCCTCCCAGATGAACCGCAGCGCCGCCGGGCGCAGGTACCCCGCCGCCGACGGATCGCCCTTCAGATAGGCGGTGAAGCGGTTCTCCCGGTAGGCCTTGCGGAACTCCAGCAGGTCCCGGTAGCGCACATCCACTTCCGGAATGTAGGTCGCCTGGTCTACCGGTTCCCCGCTCCATTCGCTGGCATTGACCTTGGCGAAGTCATCAATGGTCATCTGCCACGCCTGGTTGAGCGCCGCCAGAGTGCCGTAGCGTCCACGCAGGAAGGGCGCGATGTAGCGGTTGTCGTACGCCAGGATCGTCTCGGTGACGTTCCAGTCACGCATGAAGTCCGCATAGTCGCGCGCGGCCGTCTCGAGGCACTGGCGCTGGTCGGGGTCCCGCAGCAGCGCCAGTTGCTTGCGCGCCCAGGCGTCGCTGGCCTGTCGCTCGTCGCCGATGGCGCTCCACAGCGACCAATCTTCCGGAAGGTCCGGGAAGTACTGCCGGAGCTGCCGCAGGGACGCCCGGTGGGCCGGCGGGAAGTACGCGCACAGCATGTGCATGAAGCGGTCTTGGCGGGACCACAGGTAGCGCGGGGCCGGGTCGCGCCGGTCGTAGTCGAAGCCGTTGCTGACCGAGCCGGTGAGCATCACGGCGAAGGGATACACCATCGTGAGGCCGCCGAGCAGCAGCGTCACGTAGATCCACGCGGTAAGCGCGCGGCCTTTGGCTGACTTGCGGTCTATGTCACTGATGATGGGCATGGGAAGTCTGAGAAGAAGTCACTTTCCGGGCAGGTTCCGGGTTGCCATGTAGGCATCCGCGTACGCCTTTTCTAGTCTGAGCACGTCCTCCGGATACTGTGGTCGTGGAGACAGAGCCGTAATCTGGGCCATCATCGTGAATTGCGCGTGCCTGGCTATGGACTCGCCGCGCTTCTCAGGGTCCTTCACGGCTCTGAGCACGGAACGGATCAGCCCGTCGGACTGGGCGAACCGAGTATCAAACCCCTGCTTGATCTGCTCAATCTGGTCGGGCAACAATGGCTGCTTCAACAGCACTGACGAGGGATTTGTGCGGCCACGCGTTGCGTCGTGAGTGAACTCCCTCGCGGCAGTGGCACCGGCCTCGTCTGCGATCGCGGGGTCCAGTGCCGCCAGAGTCCTCCGCACCTGTTCGGTGACGTGCTCGGCGAGTTCGTCCACTTGCCGGTCGATCTGCTGCATCTGCCGGGGCGTCAAGTCCGGGAGACGTGCGAGCTCGGCGTAGTTGTACCGTGCGGCCGCGGCTCGCCACACGTAGTACTCCCGCAAGGCGGGCTGGGGCGCATCGGCAGCGCCGTGGGTGACCGCCTCCCGCAACGCCGCCATGCGCTGCTCGGACAAGGGCTCAGTGCCGGTGTCCATGATGGCCTGCGAGATGCCCTTCGCCCACTGTGGTGCGTACTGCTCAAACGGCGACGGCCACACCGCCTGTGCCTGCTTCAGCGCAAGCCGCCGCAGCTCCGCCGCCTGCTGCTGTCGAGTCGCACCGCGAAGCGGAGAGGGAGCCGGAGGAGCGGTCGGGGCGCGCTTGACACAACCCGTCATGATCAGTGCAAGCGCAAGGACGCTTCCCAACAACGCGATCAGTCGGGGCGCATTGGACACGTTCTAGTCTCCTCTTGCCTGCCGGAAGTCCACGCGCCTCAAGATCCTCAGTTGCAGGTAGGTGAACCCGATCAGGATGCTGCCCAGGATCCACGCGTAGCTGGTGGCGAGGCTGAAGCGCATGTTGACATACGCCTCCTGCCAGATCGCCATGCCCATGACCATCGTGGCCTTGCCGGGACCGCCGAAGGTGAGCAGGAAGATCTGACCCATGGACTGGAATGTGCCGATGAAGGCCCCAACGAAGTTGATGAGCACCAGCGGGGCGATGGTGGGCAGTGTGATGTGACGGATGCGCCCCAGGAAGCCCGCGCCATCCAGGCTGGCGGCTTCATACAGCTCGTCCGGCACCGACTTGAGCGCCGCCAGGTAGATCAGGCTGCCGATGCCGGAGGCCGCCCAGACGCTCGGGATGATGACACACGCCATGACCACATTCGGGTTGCCCAGCCAGTCCACCGGCTTGAGGTCCCACAGGCCCAGGACTGGCGCCAGCAGGCGGTTGATCGTCCCCTGGGCCGTGCCGGCGAACATCTCCTTCCACATCAACGTCACGACCAGCCCCGAGGTCATCTGCGGCAGGAAGAACAGCGTCCGGAAGAAGATCTTGAACTTCGGGACCTCCGTGAGCAGGAACGCCAGGACGATGGGAGTGAAGAATGCCAGTCCCAGGTTCCACAGTACGAACCGGAACGTCGTGAGCAGGTAGTGGTAGAAGTTGGGGTCCAGGGCGATGCTGATGAAGTTGTTGAGGCCCACGAAGGCCGAGTGCCCCACGACCTTGTAGTCCTGGAAAGCCATCACGAGACCGCGCGCGAGCGGGTAGTAGCCCCACAGCGCAATCGAGACCACCGCGGGCGTGAGCATCAGCCACGGCAGAAAGCCCTTGTAGACGCCGGCTTTGCTCTCGACCTTGCGCATCTGGTCGCGGACGATCAGCACAGTGAAGAAGGCCAGGAAGAGCGCGATGAAGCCGGCGATAAGGCGCGCCCGGGGGCGGTACTGGTTGAGCAGCTCGGGCGGGCGCTCGAACATGATGCCGGTGTTGGCGTCACGCTCGAGGTCCTTTAGCGCCGTCTTGTAGTCGAACTCCTTGCCGCTGGGCCGCAGCACCAGGTCAATGATCTCGCGCTGGTAGAAGTCGCGGAACTGCAGCCACTTGCCCATGAAGGGCTCGACGACCTCGAGGATGCGGCCCTGCTCGATGCCCTGCCACATGAGCATGTTCTCGGGCGGGATTTCGCGCAGGTAGTCATCGAACCCCAGGCGCTCCAGGTCGCGGGGGTTCAGGAACTTGGCCTGCCCGGCGGCGACCTTCCGGCGGATCTCCTCGTCGGAGCCCTCGGGGGAGCAGATGCGTCGCATCATCTCCCACACCAGGTCCCGGTAGGCCTTCTTGTCCTGCGCCGTCGGCCCCCCACGCCTCAGTACGTCCTTGCCGATCATGAAGAAGCTGTTGGAGGCCTGGAGCACCGGCTGACAGTGCTCGTTCATCCCGGGGAAGGGCATCATGCCCATGTCGTCGGGCTGCAGCCCCAGATTCTGGAACTCGGTCATGTCACCCGACCACAGCGGGTACATCGCCAGGTCGCGCCCCATGCGCTTCATCGTGTCCAGCAGGTTCGTCGTCGTGACGCCGATGCTGCCCTCGACCACCTCGTCCTTGCCGAACACCAGGCGCTTGCCGCCCGACATGACGAAGCCGTTGTCCACGTCCTGCTGCGTCAGCTCCACGGGCTCGCGGCGGCGGCGGTCCATGACCCACGGCGCCCAGCGCAGGCGATGGTAGAACGCCACCGCCGCGGTGCACTCGGGGCTGGCGACATTGCAGCGCCACGTGGGCACGACGCGCGACAGGTCATGCCCGGCCGGGTCCACGAACTCGATGGCTTGCTCGTTGAAGGTGATCTGCTTGCCGCACTGGGGGCACGAGCGGTCCTGCACGACGATGCTGGAACCGGTCGTGGCCACCCACGGGGCGAAGGCCCAACTCTGTGAGGTCAACTCGAGGCCGAAGGTCTTCTTCACGGGGTCGTACAGGAGCCGCACCCAGCGGATGAACTCGTCGTAGGTTTTCGGCGGCTGCATGGGGTCGAGGCCGGCCTTGCGCAGGAGCCGCTTGCTGTACAGGATGCCCACGTACGTCCCGCCGCGATTCGGCAGCGAGTAGACCTTGCCATTGACCGTGACGACCTGCCGGTACAGCGGCTTGATCTTCACCCAGTCCGGCCACTTGCTCTCATCCGCATCCACCTGTCCGTTGCGGTCCGGCTTGCCGTCTTTCGTCAGTTTCGGCTTGCCGTTGGCGAGGACCCCGTCCTCGCCGATCCATTCGGTCAGGGGATAGGCCAGCCGCTGCTCGACGGCCTGGCGGATGTCGGTCTCGAAGATGTCGGGGCCGATGTTGGCGGCCATGGCCATGGCCAGCGAGGCCCGCGCGCCCTCGGCGGGCATGCGAATGCCATCCCACTGGACCAGACGCACATTCGGATGGGCCGCCAGGAAGTCGCGAATGATCTTGGGCTGGCGGTTCTGCGCGTTGTAGCGCGAGGTGACCGAGATGTGGAAGAGGGGCTGGCCGTTCGCTCCCCGTGCGGGGTCAGTCGGGGCCGACGGAGCGGCAGACGCACAACCGACAGCAACGAGCGTGAAGGCCAGCAGTGAACGGCATCCTGACGTCAACGGGGACCATCCTTCGGTAAGAGGGAGCGACCTGCGCGCAGGCAGGCCAGACTGATTTCGCCGCCGGGGCGGCTGACTCCTGTCTGGCCTGCCGCAGTCGGATCTGCTAGCGGAACCTCAGGTTCTACCAGCGGTACATCACTTCAAACGAATGAGTCGCCGAGCCGCCAAACAGCGGGCTGACGTCGCCGCTACTCCAGCCATTGATGAAGGCGTAGTCGGCGCGCCAGTGCGGCCCATCCCAGCCCACGCCACAACAGAAGTCGCCGTCATTGACCCCGGCGCGCAGCCCCCAATCAGGGGCGACGAGATACTCCGCGCCGAAGCTCCACGTGTCGCTAACCTTGTCCGACCCGTCCCCGGACAGGACACCATGTTGGTACTCGGCGGCGAGCAGCAGGTTCGGGTTCAGGTGCCGCGAGGCTCCCAGCACGAACTGCGAGCTGTCGAACTCGAGGCTCTGCGCGACCTGCACCGGGGCCCCACCGCCCGGTGACTGGACGAGCGCGCGGAAGTCCACGTCGTCGCGTGAGAAGCTGTACATGGCCCCGATGAAATCGCCTGGAGCCCACTCATAGGCCAGGCCACCCCGGAAACCGTACTGTGCGGTGTCATCCACGTCCGCCAACTCCGCGCCGAACCCCGACGTGAAGGTTAGCCCGACGTCCTCGAAGCCCAGGACGCTCAGCCCACCCGTCAGATGGCCCCGCAGGCGGCGGCCGTAGTCCACCACCATGGCGCTCTCGGACATGTTCACCTCGACGGGCCCGACTCCTGGCAGGACCGCCGGGTCGCCGGAGCTGTCGAGCGTGATGACGGTGAACTGCAGCCCGCTCCGGCGTGGCAGCAGCGGCAGCGTGAGGTGCGCGTAGTAGCTGTCCACCGTGGGGCCGTTGTCGAACTCGGTGCGAGTGGCCCGTACGCCCATGCTCGGCCGCGTCTGCACCGCGGCAAAGGCGGGGTTCGCGAACTGGTCGTCATTCACGCAACTGAGGAACCCGCCCATGGCGAGCACCCGCGTCGGCACAGGAGTGCCCATCCCGAACCGACCCACCAGGCCGTACATCTCAGGACCCATCGTCTGGGCCGGGGTGACACTGCAAGCGACGAAGACGGTGATGACGAGGCTGAGCAGCAACCAGGCGGGGGCGAGACTACATCGCGGCATGACACCACCTCCAGGGAATGTGTGAGACACCTTCACGTCGGCATGCCCTCGCGTCTGACGGCAACTGCGGGCGCGACAGCCACTCCCCGGGGGCGAGGCTCAGGACAACGTTTCGGCGGAAACCCTCCGCATACCTTCTGGTCTACCTCAGCACGACTTCCCCCGCTTCAAGATGCACCTCCGAGACGCCACGGTACTCCCGGGCGACCTGCCCCATCGGCGCAAGGTCGTCAAACCAGCCCACGGCATAGGCGGCGCCAAACTGCGCGCCCGCCGCCACCGGCCGCCCCCCGATCTCCTCAATAAAGCACACATAGCCCCGCTGGTGGCACCAGGCCTCGGACACCACCGCCGGGTCGAGGGTGATCCCCGCCAGCCACGGCCCCGGCCGCCCGTTGAGGCGCACCTGGTAGGCCCGGATCATGTCCTCGGGTATGCCGCCAGGCTGCCGCTGGTACAGGAACCGGGCATCGGGAGCGAAGTCCTCCCGGAACTCCTCTGCGGGGATCTCGCCGTGGTAGCTCAGGAAGATGCGCTCGAAGCTGTCGCCGGCCTGGTGCTTCAGGTGGCCCGGCATGTCAATCCGCAGGATCAGGCCATCCACTGCATTCACGCTCGTGACGCGGTCGGAGGCCAGGAAGTAGCGCCAGCCGTCGCGGAAGACGAGGGTCTGCTCCCAGCGCGACCCCGGCCGCCGCCCGTAGGTCGCGCCCGACCAGTGGTGCCACTGCTCGACGACGACCGTGTCGCCCAGGTCGTGGACGCGGTACTCCAGCTTCCGGGCCTGGGTGCAGATCTGCGGCGTCTCCACGTAGCGCTTGACCAGGTGGCCGTGGTAGAGGTCCCCCAGGGGGTAGACGTCCTCCGCCGCGCCCGGCTCATCGCCAAGCGGCTCGAGCAGGAAATCCACGATGTCCAGTCCGAAGCCCAGATCGGTCGCCCCGGTCTGCTTGTCGCGCAGCGTCCCGGCAGCCACGCCGCTGACATAGCCTTCGGTGTGGACTTCGGCGGCCAGCAGATCAGTCTCGATGCAGACGGTGGAGCCGTCAACGCGGACAGAAGCCATGGCGCACCTCGGTGGCGGTGGATGGTCTGGTCCTCGCGGGGGACTCCGCATACGGAAGAAGACAGCCACAGGGGCTGTCTTCCGGGGGCCGGCGGGTGCAGGGGCCTCAGGCCCCGGCGCGGGCGTATTCCCGGACCAGGTGCTGAATGCCGTGCTTCAGCTCGTTGTTGTTCACGCGCCCGCCCAGGAACTCGGTCTGCAGCAGCTTGTTCAGTTCGGCGAAGATCTCGCTGCGTCCCTTGCCCTGCGACACCCACGAGTCGATGGTCTTCTCGATCTGCACCAGGCGCTTGCCGGGAATCTGGCGCATGTGGTCCTCGATGTACTGCAGCACGGTCTCAGCGCTGGTGGTGGTGATCTGAGACTCGAGGTCCTCGTCCAGGTAGGTGAACTCCCCCGTCAGGTGGTTGAACGTGACGTTGATCTGGGTGGTGGAGCCGCCAGGCGTCTCGTAAATGACCGCGATGTTCGTGTCATTGACGCCCTCCCGGCACCAGTCACAGTATTCGTGCCGGATGTTGCCGAAGCCGATGCGCCGCTCCTCGGGCTGCTGGCACGCCGTGATGACCCGGTCCAGGCGCTGCTTGAAGGCCGCAAAGGCCTCATCATTAGCCAACGACAACGACCTCCAGGTGATACGTACGACCGATCAGGATAGAGTAGTGCTTCAGTTCAGTGAGAACGTCTCGTCCTCCGTCTTTCCTCCCCCAGTACCGAGTCTCCTTCTGGTCGCCAGCAGCAGTCGGTACTCCTCGCTCTCCCGCTGGAGCAACTGCTTCTCGTGGAAGAAGCGCTGCGGCAGACTGTCCATCTCCAACAGGCGCTGTCGGGCCTGGGGCTCGCAGGTCAGGTGTGCGGCGACCATGTACGACAGGCGCGAGGCGCTGTCAGGGATTCTGATATCCAAGTCAGGTTGCCCCAATAGCTGCAGGACCAAACGTAGATGATCGGCAAACAGTTCCCGCAGCTCGTCCTGGACCTCGGCCGGGACCGCCGCCCCATCGCTCTCGGCCAGCAGTTCCACCTCCCCCACCATGTACGGCTCGGCCTGGACGATGTCGAGCAGCCGGAAGCGGTCGGCTCCCACGGTCAGCACATGCATCCCCCCCTCCTCCAGTTCCAGCGTCCGCACGATGTTGGCCGTGGTCCCGACAGCCCAGGGAATTGCCGGGCCGCCTACTTCCTTTCCCTCGCGGATCAGCGCGACGCCGAAGCCGTCGCCGTCGGCCATGCACCGCTCGACCATCTCGCGGTAGCGCGGCTCGAAGATGAACAGGGGCATCACCATGCCCGGAAACAGGACCGCATTCAGCGGCATGAGTGGCAGTTCCATCTCTCCCAGCCTCCAGCAGCCCCTCCGCCTGCACCTTCAACAGTGTTCGCCGTCCCGCCCGGTGTCTCCTGCCGGCCCCCGTGTTCCCCGCGCGGGCAGCGCAGGAGACTCTGCGGCGACGCCGAAGTACCTTCCATGACCATGAGCGCCAACCCCCACCAACAGCTCGAACAGGCCCGCCGGCTCATCTTCGCCATGGGCCTCGACGACAGCGCCTCCCGCCTGTGCGCCGCCAACATGGCCTACGGACTGGCGAAGACGAACCATGTCCTGTTGCAGTTAGGATACCCACCTGACGCGACTTTCATCGCCACGCCGGACATGACCATCACCCGCAACACGGCCCGCTGGCAGTCCGGCTTCGGCTATGGGGGCAAGGTGCAGTGGGGCGACGGCGACCGTCCGCTGCTGATCCTGGACGTGAAGCCCAACGGCTGCGGGATGCTCGTCGGCGGTCTGCCCGACAAGCCCAGCCCCCAGGACGTCGTGGAGCGTCTCGATCAGCTCAAGGCGTCGCGCGTCAGCCTCTCCGGCCTGGAGATCAACTGGGATTTCGGCCGTGGCAACCACTTCATTGACATCTGCCAGGTGCAGGCGGCGGACACGGACCGCCCTCTGCCGCCCTATGCCTTCGTCATGCACTCCTCGTGCCCGGAGCTGCACACCGAGAGCGCCCTGGGGCCTGGGTCGTACTGGGATAGCTCCCCCGCCCTGCAGCGTCTGGCCCGCCTGTTCGACACCCCGTGGGGCGAACTGCACGTACTGCTCGAGGACGCGGTGCAGCGCTTCGTTGACTTCTGGGCGCGCGCCGATCAGTTCGCCCGGGAGCGCCGCTTGCTGGCCGCCCGGCATTGCTTCGGCGACTTCGAACTCATCAGCAACGAGACCCACCAGGGGATGCAGGGCGGCAATGCCGTGCTGCTGGGATGCCACGACAGCCAACCGGCCGACGGGAGCCTCCTGCCCGTAATGGTCCGTAGCGACCTGCCGGGCTATCTGTTCGAGGGGTTGCCGAACCTGACGGACTCCGTGATCGACAGCCTGGGCTTCCGCGAGCGCGCGGTCGAGGCGGGGGTGCTGCACCGGCTCCAGAACGCCAACGTCATCCCCCACGGCGCCGGTTACGCCATCCCGCATCTGCGCGATGTCCTGCGCGTGATCGAGGTGGACAACCAGCGCTATTTCGAGATGTCCACGATCGAGGATCGGACGACGGAGATGGTGCAGGACCTCCACGACATCCAGCAGCGCTACCGCGGGCGCCAGCCGGTCCTGAAGGCCATCGAGTGCGGGCTGGGCCGCATGGTGGCCCGCCTGACCCCCCTCCACGTCATCAAGGCCTGACCGGAGGGGTCTGCCCCCGCAGCCGAGGGGGGTCTGTCCCCGGAGACCGGCACAGCCGGTCGCAGGGGGCTGACCCTATCTCTGCGCACAACGGGGACAGCCCCCTGCGGGGACAGTCCCCTGTCCCTCCCCTACAGCTTCTTCTCGAAGATCGCCCACTCCACGAACTTCAGCACGTACGACAGCGCCAGCAGCCCCACGATCACGAAGAAGAAGATCTGCAGGGCCGGGGTGTCCAGGTAGCGCACCCACTCGCCGGGGTCCACCCGCCGCACATCGAAGGTCATGCGGCTGGCGACCGCCGCGACGGCCTGCACCACGGTGTGGTAGATGGCCCGGAGGGGGATGTACAGCACCCCCATGGCCACCACAGTGCCGATGACGGCGATCGGGTTGACGATCTTGAACTTCTGGCGCTGGTGGTCCAGGTAGATCGGGCACTTGCTGCACGGGATGGTGCGCTCGCTGGCCTTCACCGGCGCATCGGCCTGCAGGTCGGAACGCACGTAGGCGGCATGGGCGGTCTTCTCGCGGCTACTGGCCTTGGAGGCGCCCTTACCGGCCTCCAGCGCACCGGAGCGGATCAGGCGCTCGATCATGCCCGGGTCGCAGTTGCAGCCCGACCCGTAGCGCCAGCAGGACTTACGGTTCTTGAAGGCCGGGCAGGACTCCCGGACCGCCTCATGGCAGTACGGTAGCTTCCAGCAGGGCGACCAGACCCCCGGCTTCGGTGGGCGCTTGGCCTTCTGCAGGCCCTCGACCGCTTCGAGTTCCTCTTTCCCCTTGCGCCGCGCTCCGGCGGTCCGGATCTGCTCGACGATCTCGTACAGGATCCGCAGCGCCACCACGGCCAGGATGCCCATCCCGGCGTTGCGCGACCACTCGTTGATGACACCGATGATGCGGTTGCCGGCCTGGGCCAGGTTGCTGGCCACCAGGATCGGCATCCCGAACATCAGCGCCACGCCAAGGATCGCCATGGTCACCGAGTAGGCAATCTCGCTCAGTGTCAGCACGACGAAGGAGATGGTCCCCAGTACGCCCGCGGCGGCCATGATCTCGCCCATCAGGCGCAGGTTCCGTACGTACCGCTCCGCGGCCGCAGCGTCCACCGGCCGGTTCAGAACGCCGCTGAAGATACCGTAGAGGATGTACCCCAGGGAAATGACGAAGGCCGCGATGGCGAACTGCAGCACAAACCGCGCCCAGCGCGATAGAAGGATGTAGACATCGAACTCTTCTCTGACCTGGCGTGCGACCTTGGGCTTCGCGCGCATGGGGTGCTCCTGATCAGGGTGATGGGCCGTGCTACTGCTCCGTGTCCTCTTCGGCCACGTCGGCGGCGTGCTGGTAGCCGGCGTCCAGACCGACCTTCACATCGGCGACTACACCGCCGTCCTCCTTCCGGCGATCGAGCATCTCGTCGAAGGCGGCGTAGTCGTGCGCCTTGTCGCGGGCGGACTCCCAGTCGGCGATGCCGCGTGCGACCAGCTCCACCAGGAACTGGTCCAGGGTCATCATGCCGCGACGCTGCCCTGTCTGGATCAGCGACGCAATCTGGTGGGTCTTGCCCTCACGGATGAGGTTGCGGATGGACGGCACGGCCTCCATGATCTCGAAAGCCGCTACCCGGCCCTGCTTGTCCCGGGTCTTGATGAGCGCCTGGGACAGCACGCCCACGAGGTTGACGGACAACTGCATCCGCACCTGTTGCTGCTGGTGAGGCGGGAACACGTCAATGACGCGGTCAATCGTCTGAACGGCGTCGGTGGTGTGCAAGGTTCCGAACACCAGGTGGCCGGTCTCTGCCGCGGAGATGGCCAGGTGGATGGTCTCCAGGTCGCGCATCTCACCGATCAGGATCACGTCCGGGTCCTGCCGCAGCACGTACTTGAGGGCGTTGGGGAAGCTCAGCGTGTCGTCCCCGACCTCGCGCTGGTTGACCAGGGCCCGCTGCGGCTCGTGGATGAACTCCAGGGGGTCCTCCACGGTCATGATGTGCAGCGGCTTGGTCTCGTTGATGTAGTTGACCATGGCGGCCAGCGTTGTGGTCTTGCCCGAGCCGGTGGGCCCGGTCACGAGTACCAGGCCGCGGGGAAAGTCACAGAAGTGCTTGCAGATGGCCGGCAGGCCCAGTTGGTCCATCGTCTGGATGTGGAAGGGGATAGTCCGGTAGACCGAGGTGATGCGGTCGCGCTGCTGCATGATGTTGACGCGGAAGCGCGCGACGTTCTCGATCTCGTGGGCGTAGTCCAGCTCCAGTTCCTTCTCGAACCTCGCGATCATGTCCGGCGGCAACACGCTGTAGCTGACCTCGCGCGTGTCTTCCGCCGTCATGACCTCCGCACCCATCCGCACCAGGTCACCATGGATGCGGAAGATCGGGGGCTGGCCGGCCTTGATGATCAGGTCGGAGGCACGCTGTTTGACCGAGAAGCGCAGCAACTTGTCCAGATCGTACTTTGCCATGGACAGCCCTCCGGATTACGTCGCGGCGGTGTCGCTGATCCCGCAGCGCCGCGCGAACTCGTTCGGGTACGACGACTTGGCCAGAGCATGCTCGTACTCGACCAGGTTGTTCCGCACCAGCCCGGCGAGGTACTGGTCCAACACGATCATGCCCTCATCGGCGCCGCTCTGGATCAGGTTGTAGATCATGTGCGTCTTGCCCTCGCGGATGACCGCGCGGATCGCAGGGGTCGCCTTCATGATCTCGAAGCTGGCGACGCGACCCGGCCGGCCCTTGATGGGCAGGAGCGATTGGCAGATTACGCCGCCCAGCGTGACCGCGAGCTGCATGCGGATCTGCTGCTGCTGCTGGGGGGGGAACACGTCCACCATGCGGTCCACGGTCTGCATGGCGTCGGTGGTGTGCAGGGTAGCGAACACGAGGTGGCCGGTCTCCGCCGCGGTGATGGCCAGGGAGATGGTCTCCAGGTCGCGCATCTCGCCGACGAGAATGACGTCCGGCGTCTGGCGCATGACGTGCTTGAGGGCGTCGGCGAAGGCGTGAGTATCCTGGCCGACCTCGCGCTGCTCCACGATGCACTTGCGGTCCTCGTGGACGAACTCGATGGGATCCTCGATCGTGATGATGTGGGCCTTGCGGGTGTCGTTGATGTGGTTGACCATGGCGGCCAACGTCGTGGACTTTCCGGACCCGGTCGGTCCGGTGACCAGCACCAGGCCACGGGGCAGGTCAGCAAACTCCTTGAGGATCTGTGGCAGCCCCAGCTCCTCGATGCTCTTGATCTTGATGGGGATCATGCGCATGACCGCGCCGACATGTCGCTGCTGATGGAAGCAGTTGACCCGGAAGCGCGCGACCCCCTCGACCTCGTACGCCATGTCCAGTTCCTTGAAGCTCTCGAACCGCTCCCTCTGCGCCTCGGTCATCTTGGCGTACATCAGGTCCATCGTGTCCTCGTGGGTGAGCACCGGATAGTCGAGTCGCTCCAGGTCGCCATGGATGCGCATCATGGGCGGCTCCCCCACCCGCAGGTGCAGGTCCGAGGCCTCCAGGTCCGGCATCTGGCCGAGCAGATCGTCGAGAATGTAGTCAGGCATATGGTCTCCGATCCGTGGAACGGGAGTTCGCACCCCGCCCCGCATGACGTCAACCCGGTGACGGGAGCCGAGCGGGGCCCCCGCCTCATGGCGCCCCTGCTACTGCGGCGGCCGGGACGGCGGCGTGCCTCCGGCGGGCGGAGCGCCGCCGGCCGGTTGGCTCTGGCTCTGCGCCATCCGCGCCCGCGCCGCGGCTGCCGCGGCGGCCTTCTTGGCCGCGGCTTCCTCTTCCTTCTGCTGGTCGGCCGCCAGACCGTCCACACGGCGCAGCATCTGCCGCATCTCGGTGTAGTTGCCCGCATAGAACAGCGCGTGCTCCCCGCTCACCTTCCCCGACTTGTACAACTCCAGCAGCGCCTGGTTCTTGGTCTGCATGCCGAAATGCTGGCCCTCTTCGATGAACTGGTAGGCTTCGGAGGGCTTGCCGTCCTCGATCAGCTTGGCGATCGTCGGCGTGACGTACATGATCTCGAGGGCCGCGATCCGGCCGGCCTCGTCCTTCCGCGGCACCAGCGCCTGCGAGATGACCGCACGCAGCGTCTTGCCCATGCGCAGACAGATCTGCGGCTTCTCGTGCGGCGGGAACATGTTGATGATACGTTCCATCGTCTCGGCGGCGCTGGTCGTGTGGACGGTGGAGAAGACCAGATGGCCCGTCTCGGCCGCCTGCATGGCCACCGCCATGGTCTCGACGTCGCGCATCTCACCGATGAGGATCACGTCGGGGGCCTGGCGCATGGCGTACTTGAGCGCCGCCCCGAAGCTGTTGGTGTCAATGCCGACCTCGCGCTGGCTGACGATGGAGGACTTATCGCGGTGGACGTACTCGATGGGGTCTTCGATGGTGATGATATTGGCGCGCCGCTTGCGGTTGACCATGTCGATCATGGCGGCGAGCGTCGTGGACTTGCCGCAGCCGGTCGGCCCCGTCACGAGCACCAGGCCCTGCGGCTCAAGCGAGATCTTGTTCAGGACGTCCGGCAGGTCCAGATCCTCGACGGTGAGGATGTCCAGGGGAATCAGACGCATGACCAGACAGGTATTGCCGCGCTCGCAATAGACGTTGATGCGCAGGCGGCACACGCCCTCGATGGTCAGGCCGATGTCCTTCTCGTGCATCTCCTCGAACTTTTCCCAGTCCCCCGGCCGCATCAGCGACTTGGCGATGTTCTCGGTATCCTCTTTGGTGAGGATGGGGAACTCCTCGACGTGCGAGACGACGCCACGCATCTTGCAGCAGGGATGGTTGGCGGGCTTCCAGAAGACGTCCGAGCACTTGTGCTCATACCCCCAGCGGATGACATCCTGCCAGTTATCCAACGTGCATGCCCTCCCGGCCAGACAGCGATATGTGCCCCGCCGTCGCAGCGTCGCTAGTCGCCGCGGCGTCTCATGAGCAGGTACACCAGCACTCCGACGGCCATGGCCGTCACGACCAAGAAGAACCAGGCCCAGCCCAGGCGGCTCCCCCGATGAGTGCTCGCACCGGGGAGATCCGGCTTCATCAGCTCGTCCAGAGACTCGAAGCTGGAGTCCTTGACGAAGGCCTGGTATGACAGAATCCCCTGCCCGCCGCTTTGTTCCAGTCGGACGAACCGGTTCTCGACGACCATGGGGGCCACGGCCGCGGGCGCCCCCGTGACCATGATCCCCAGTCGCTCGTGCCGTGCCATGGCCGCCACCAACGGCCACACCACATCGTTGAGGACCGAGGCGACCTCGCCACCCATGACCTGGGCGTGCACCGAGATAGTGTCGCCCTCCGTCTCGGCCGGCTGCCCCTCGATGCGCCACCCTGTCCGCTGCGCCACCTGCTGGAGGTCAGACTGGATGGCGGTCATGTTCATGCCCGCCGGGAAGGACGCATCCAGACTCACCACTGCCCCGCCTTGCAGCGCCGCCACCAGACCCACTGGCGTGTCCGTGGCAGTCGCCACAGCACACCAGATGGTCGCGAGGGCACTCAGCAGCAGTATTCGATACACGGGACGCCATTCCTTCCTGGAACCGGGGAGTGAATACGGAGAAGGCGCAAGCTGTCGCCTGCGCCTTCGCGGGTAGCCTTAGTTTGGTGGAGCCAGGGGGATTCGAACCCCCGACCTATTGCATGCCATGCAAGCGCTCTCCCAGCTGAGCTATGGCCCCAACCACGGGCCATAGTATATCAAGCCTGAGCCCGACCGTCAAGAAAAAGAGGTGCTTTCCCCGGGGCCAGGAACGCACTTGCGGACCCACTCCCCCCGTGAGGTGCGACATGAGCAAGCTGGCGCTGTTCGGTGGCCCCCAGACTGTAGGTCCGGAACGCGATCTGAAGTCCAGTTGGGCCGGCAAGGGCCTGGAAGCCGCCCTGTGCGAGTACACCGGCGCTCGCTACGCCCGCTGTGTCAGTTCGGGCACGGCCGCGCTCATCTCCTCCCTGTTCGCCGCCGGCTGCGGCCCCGGCGACGAGGTGCTGACGGTCGCCTTCACCTGGGTGGCGACAGTGGGGGCCATCCTGCGCGTCAACGCCGTCCCGATCTTCGCCGACATTGACCCCCAGACGTTCACGATGGACGTCGCCGACGCCCGCCGCAAGATCACCCCCAACACCAGGGCGATCCTGCCGGTGGACTTCTACGGCCACCCGGCCCCCATCCCCGAGTTGATGGCGCTGGCCGCCGAGTACGGCATCCCCGTGATCGAGGACGCCTGCCAGGCCTCCACGTCTGAGATCGACGGCCGCAAGGTCGGCAGCATCGCCGACATGACGGCCTTCAGTTGGTCCGGCAAGCCCATCTACTCCTTCTCCGGTGGCGGGGCGTATCTGACCAACGACCAGGGCCTGTACGAGCGGGCACTGCTGGCGGGCCAGCACCCGACCGTCATCCAGGGCCTGGCCACCGACCCCGAGGTGCTCAAGTATGCCTCGATGGGCGGCACCGGCGACAACATGCGGGCCGTGGGCGCCGCCGAGGCCATGCAGCAACTCCTGGACGCCGAGGTCCGTACCGCAGCCCGCATCCGGAACTGCGAGGCCCTCTCCCGGCAGGTTGCCGATCTCCCCGGCCTGACGCCGCCCTACGTGCGCCCGGGCTATCGTCATGTCTTCCACTACTGGACCGCGCTGTGGGACCCGGAGGTGCACGGCGTCAGCCGCGACCGCTTCTGCCAGGCGCTCAATGCCGAGGGCGTCTATGCGGTCGCCTACGTCAATGACGCCAACTATCGGTTCGCGCCCGAGAGCCGGCCGATCCAGGCGGGCGGACCGATCCACCTGCGCACGATCTTCCAGGAGCGCAACCTCTACGGCAAGGGCTGCCCCTTCCAGTGCCCCCACGTGGAGAACCCGCCGGTCTACCGGAAGGGCGACCTGCCGGTCAGCGAGCTCATCGCCGAGCGGGAGTTCTCGATCATCCAGCCCTACCTCTCGCCGCCGTGCGACGAACAGGACATGCAGCTCATGGCCGACGCGATGGCCAAGGTGGTCGAGAACATAGACGAGCTGAGGGAGTAGCGGCAGCACGCCCTGGCGGGGGGCCTTGAGGGCCGTGGTATAATGCGCCGCGTGACACCTGGCGCCATTGCACTGCAACCCGAAGACCTCATTCTCTCCGACTTCGACGGGACTATCAGCCTCATTGACACCGGGCTGGCAATGATTGACACCCTCGCCCCGGCGGATGCGGCCGCCGCCTGGGAAGACGAGTATGCCTGGCGACGGGGGGAGATCGACTCGATGGAGTGCCTGCGCCGCCAGTGGCGCACGTTCTATCCCACCGAGGCGGAGGCTCTGGCCTTCGTGGATGGCCTCGTCATAGACCCCGGCTTTCTCGAACTACTCGCCCTGGCCCGCGCGCGGGGTGCGGGAATTGCCATCCTGAGCGACGGCCTGGACTTCTACCTGGACCGCATGTTCGCGGGCCTCGGCCTCCGTACGTGCGGTGAGGACAGTTGCCTGCGGGCGACGGACTGCCTGCTGCGCTTCAGCAACGCCGCCACCTTCCCCCCCGAGGGCCTGCGGATCGAGTTCCCCTACTGCAACGCCTGCGGCCAGTGCGGCAACTGCAAGGTCGAGCACCTGTTCCGCCTGCGGCGGAGCGCCACGCGCGTGATCTACCTGGGCGACGGACACTCCGACCTGTGCGCCGCGCGCTTTGCCGACCTCATCTTCGCCAAGCACGCCCTGGCCGAGGACTGCGAGAGCGCCGGGCGCCCCTATATCCCCTTCGAGACCTTCGCCGACGTGATGCGCGTCCTGGCCTGAGGGCCCTGACCAGGCACGAGAGCGGCCGGAGTCCGTGGGGACTCCGGCCGCTCGCTCACTTCAACTCGGCGACTGGGCTAGGCGGGAGGCCCACCCGGTCCGCCGGCCGGGGGACCACCAGGCCCGCCCGCCGGGGGTCCTCCAGGGCCGCCGGCGGGAGGCCCACCGGGACCGCCAGCCGGAGCACCACCCGGCGCCCCCATGCCGCCAGGAGCCGCGGCTGGGGCCGCAGCCGGCGCCGCACCAGCCGACTTCATCCGGCTGACCGCGGCCTTGGCTTCCTTGACCTTCTTGGCGTCTTTGCTCACCTTGAGGAAGCTGTTGAAGGTGGCGATGGACTGCGGGCGCTGCCCCTGCTCGGCCAGGATCCAGGCCTTGCCATAGAGCGCCAGGGCGTCCTTGGGGTTCTTCTGCAGGTTGGCCTCGAAGATCCCGAGCGCCTGGGTATAGTCGCCACTGTGCTTGATGTTCAGGCCTTCCTTGGTGGTCTTCCCGGGGATGGGCGTGATAGCCGCCGCGCCTCCGGCCGCCGGTGCGCCCTCAGGGGCTCCGCCAGGGCCGCCCGCAGCTTCCGCGCCGGGAGCGCCCTCGGGTCCGCCAGGACCGCCGCCAGGAGGTCCGCCGGCCTCCGCGCCAGGTCCGCCGGCCGGTGGCCCACCGGGGCCACCGCCAGGAGGTGCGCCCGCTTCCGCACCCGGGCCACCTTCAGCGGCGCCTCCCTCTTCCGTCTCCCCCTTGCTGCCACCAAACAGACATCCGCTACACAGCGACACCAGCAGGGCCAGTATGACCAGGACGGCTAAGACGATCGGTACTCTCACGGGGCGTCCTTCCCTTCGATATGATGTCCGCGCTAGTTCAGTGCGGTAATCAGTTCCCCAGCCCTCAACCGTCTCCTTCTTGCCCGGCGACAATTCCTGCGCGTCACGACTCTCGCCGCGTCACGTACTCTGCGAACCCCACCAGGGCGTCCCGTGCCGGCGTCTCCGGCAGGGGCGCGAGAGCCAGCGAAGCCTGTCTGACGAGTTCCGCCGTGCGGCGTGAGGCGTACTCCCGGCCCCCCAGCGCCTCCACCCGGGCCGCCGCCTCCGCCGCGGCCTGCGCATCGCCCTCGGCGGCGTGCTCGAGGAGCTTCTGCAACCCACGGGCCTCTTCGGGGGGCGCGTTCTCCAGGGCCGCGATGACCGGCAGCGTCCATTGCCGCCGCAACAAGTCCTGCCGCACAGGCTTCCCCAGCTTCGCCGGGTCCCCGTACAGGTCCAGCAGATCATCCGTGATCTGGAACGCCAGTCCCAGGTTGGTGCCGAACTCCCGCAGGGGCTGCGCTGCTGCCGTGTTCCCGGCGGCCACAGCACCGGTCTCGCACGCCGCGGCCATGAGCGCCGCCGTCTTCCCCTGAATGTTCGCGAAGTACGCGGCCTCGTCAGGACACGGACGGCCCTCTCCCTGCTGCACCAGCTCCGACTGGCACATCTGCACCACAGCCTCAGCCATGACGCCCAGCGCAGCGCGGCCAGACTCGTCGCTCAGGCGCCGGAAGGTCTGTGCGATGAGCAGGTCGCCCACCAGTATGCTCGCCCGATTGCCCCAGCGCTGGCGCGCCGCGGGACGCCCGCGACGCTCCCGGGCCTCGTCAATCACATCGTCATGCATTAGCGAGGCCAGGTGCACGACTTCGACGCCGGTCGCCATGGTGATGGCGCGGGCGGGGTCGCCGCCGGCCGCCGCGCACGACAGCAGCACGAGCAGCGGACGCAGACGCTTGCCCCCGGCCTGCACGACCTGGTGGTAGATGACCGGCGCCAGGCCACCCACATCCGGCGGGAGCAGTTGCGCCAGGCTCTCCTCGACCTGCCGCAACTCCGCCGCGACCGGCCTGGCGAACTCACGCGGCGCCTGCCAGGGCGCCGGCTGCTCGGTGATGGCGGCCATCAGCGATCCGTCCCCGCCGGCGGCACGTCCGCCGGCAGATAGAAGCATAGTGTCTCCAGCTCCCGCGCCAGGTCCACGTTGCGGATGGTGACCTCTCGCGGCACGTTCAGCAGTAGCGGCGCAAAGTTCACGATGGCCTTCACGCCAGCGGCGATCACGAAGTCCGCCGTATCCTGCGCTGCATGCTCGGGCACGGTGAGGATGGCGATCTCGACCTTCAGAGCCCGGACGTCATCCGGCAGCTCGCGGGTCGAGCGGATCTTCATGTTCCCCAGGCGATGGCCGATCCGCGCCGGGTAGTTGTCGTACACGCCGACGATCTGGAAGCCGTGCGCCGCAAACCCCGGATAGCGGGCCAGCGCCGACCCCAGGTTTCCCGCCCCGACCACGATGGCCGGACGCTGCTGCCGCACCCCCAGGATGTCCTGGATGTGCATCCGCAGCTTGGCCACTTCGTAGCCCAGGCCGCGCCGCCCGAACTCGCCAAAGTACGACAGGTCCTTGCGCACCTGCGAGGCCTTCACCCCGGCCCACTGCCCGATGTCCACTGACGAGGCCTTCGGCTGGCCTCGCCGCTCCATCATCGTCAGCACGCGCAGATAGTCGCACAGCCGTGTGACGGTGCCCTCGGGGACATTCGGTCGTCGGGAAAGCTCGTTGGGCATCGGCTCGCTACCGTCCCATTACCAGCATGGTCGCCTCGGCCGCGGCGTTGAGGATGGGCGCCGGGACGAGGCAGAGCACCAGTGTGCCGACCAGACAGACCCACATGACCAGACTGAACTCCACCGGCTGGCGGGTCGTCTCGCCGCCCCCCTCGCAAAAGAACATCAGGCGGGCGATGTTCATGTAGTAATAGACCGAGATGGCGCTGTTGATGATCCCGACCACGCCCAGCCACCACCACACACCGGAGCTGATCGCCGCGCCGAACACGTACAACTTCCCCACGAAGCCTGCCGTCGGCGGGATGCCGGTCAGTGACACCAGGAACACGAGCATGATGAGCGCCAACCCCAGCGACCCGCGCGCCAGGCCCCGGAACCCCTCCAACTCCTCCGTCCCCGTGTTGTGCGCTACGATCATCAGCACGGCGAACGCGCCCAGGTTCATCAGCAGGTAGGCCACCAGATAGTACAACACCGCCGCCATGCCGAAGCCGAGCTGGCTGCCGGCAGCGACGACGCCGATGAGCATGTACCCCGCGTGGGCGATGGACGAGTACGCCAGCATGCGCTTGACGTTCTGCTGGCGGATCGCCAGCAGGTTGCCGGTGAACATTGTCAGCGTCGCCAGCACCGCCACGATGACCTGCCACTGCGGCACCAGCGGCGGCGCCACAATCAGCAGGAAGCGCGCCAGGATCGCGAAGCCGGCAGCCTTGGGCCCCACCGACAGGAAGGCAGTCACGGCGGTCGGCGCGCCCTCATACACATCCGGCGCCCACGCCTGGAAGGGGGCCATGGCGACTTTGTACCCCAGCCCCGCCAGGACCATGACGAGCGCCAGCGCGTGCATCGGCCCGACCGGGTTCATCGCCAGCCGGTCGGCCAGCACCAGCAAGTTCGTCGAGCCCCCCAGCCCGTACAGCAGGCTCATGCCGTAGATCATCACGGCCGAGGCCGAGGCCCCGTACAGGAAGTACTTCAGCGCCGCCTCGTTCGACTTCGGGTCGCGGCGCAGATAGCCCGCGAGCACATACGAGGACAGGCTGACCAGCTCGAAGGCCAGGTAGATCGTGACCAGGTCCACCGCACCGCTCAGCAGCGACATCCCGAGCAGCGTGAACACCAGCAGCACGAAGAACTCGCCGTACGCGTACACGCGCCGCAGGAAGTCGGTAGCCAGCAGTACCACCAGGATGCCGACGACGGCGAAGAGCACCTTGAAGAACACGGCGTAGTTGTCCAGCAGCATGCTGTGCCAGAACTCGAACGCCGGCACATGCGCCGGGTTCCACAGGCTGCCGGCCGCGGTCCCATAGGCCGCCAGGCCCACAACCGTCACCGCGGGCAGCAGGCGCTTCTGCTCGCCCCGCAGCACCAGGTCGAGCACCAGCACCCCCAGGCCCAGCAAGGCCAGGATGATCTCCGGCAGGAAAGTTGTGATGTTGTATACTGGCATGAGATGTTGTCTGTAGGGCGTAGAGATCGCTCGCGATCTCAGGGGGCTTGTACCACGCCCGCGTCTAGACCAGGCAAGGAGGGGCGGGGTACAAGCCCCCGCCCTACAGGCCTACCCTAGCCCCAGCGCCTGTCCGAGGTGCTGGACGACCGACCACGACACCGTGTTGATGACCTGTAGCACCGGGTGCGGGAAGACACCGATGGCCAGTGTCAGGACCATCAGCGGCACGACCGCGACCAGCTCGCCCGGGTCCATGTCCGGGAGGCCGGCCCACTGTCGGTTCAGGTCCCCGAAGAACATCCGCTGGATCATCCACAGGAAGTAGCCTGCGGTCAGCACCACGCCGATGACCGCCAACCCCGTGATGATCTGGTACGTCCCGAACGCCCCGACGAAGACCAGGAACTCGCTCACGAAGCCGGCCAGCGTCGGCAGGCCCAGCGAGGCGAAGGAGGCCATCATCATGATCCCGGCGTACACGGGCATCTGCTTGGCCAGCCCGCCGAAGGACGCCAGGTCGCGCGTGTGCGCCCGGTCGTAGATGACTCCGACCAGGAAGAACAGCGCGCCGGTGATGATCCCGTGGGTCACCATCTGCAACACCGCGCCGTTGAGCGCCGTGGTGCGGCTGACGGCGTCGAAGGCGTGCGGGTTGCCGGGCCAGGTGATGCCCGCGGCGGCGGCGATCCCCAGCATCACGTAGCCCATGTGGTTGACCGAGGAGTACGCGATCAGCTTCTTCAGATCGGTCTGCGCCATCGCCACCAGCGCGCCATAGACGATGCTCACCAGCGCCAGCAGGGCGATCACGATGGCGAACATGCGGCTGGGCCCCGGGAGGATCGGCAGGCACACCCGCACGAAGCCGTACGTTCCCATTTTCAGCAGCACGCCCGCCAGGATGACGCTACCGGCCGTGGGGGCCTCGACGTGCGCGTCGGGCAACCACGTGTGGAACGGGAACAGCGGGACCTTGATGGCGAAGGCCAGGAAGAAGCCCCAGAAGGCCAGGACGCCGACCCAGAAATGGGACGCCAGCGGCGTCTGCCGGGCCAGCTCGATCATGTCGAAAGTGTGTGGGCTGCTGTGGAAGTACAGCGCCAGGATCGCCAGCAGCATCGCCAGGCTGCCGACCAGGGTGTAGATGAAGAACTTGATGGCGGCATATTCGCGGCGCGGGCCGCCCCAGATGCCGATCAGGAAGTACATCGGCACCAGCGAGATCTCCCAGAACACGTAAAACAGGAAGAAGTCCAGGGCCGAGAAGGTCCCCAGCATCCCCACCTCGAGCAGCATGAAGAAGGCCATGTACTCCTTGACGCGGTGGGTGATGCGCCAGGAGTAGATCGTGCACAGGAACGTCAGGAGCGTCGTCAGGATGATGAGTGGCAGGGACAGGCCGTCCGCCCCCAGGTGGTAGTTGACAACCACGCCGGCGGCCGCGAACCAGGGGGTCGGCCCCTCCTGAAGTTGCATGGCCGGATTGCCCGGGATGAAGGCGGTGAGGGCGAGCAGCGACAGCACGAACACCAGGCCGGCGACGATGTTCGCCGTCCACCGGATGGCCGTGACGTGCTTCTCCTTGTGCATCAGGAGAATGATGGCCATGCCCACCACGGGCAGGAAGATCATGAGGGACAGGAAAGGTATCGTCATAGGCTAGCCTCGAGTTAGCTCCTTCACGACCCGCCGAACCACCCGCGCAAGACCGGCTCGAGATACGGCATCGCCAGGATCAGCACATACGCCGCCGCCGCCACCGCACAGGCGATGAAGACGAAGCCCGACACGTACTCCTGCACGCGCCCGGTCTGCAGCCGCGCGCCGTACTCGCCTACTGTCTTGGTCATCCAGCCGACGAGATTGACCGCGCCGTCCACGATCCACTTGTCCACCCACCCGGCCACCAGCGCTACCAGCGTCCGCGTCCCCCACCCCACCAGGTTGACCGCGCCGTCCACGATGTTCTGGTCCAGCCAGCGGAACAGCGCCGCCACCAGCAGCACGCCCCGCACGAGCACACCCTCGTACACATCATCGAACCAGAACTTGTGCCGGGCGGCGAAGTACAGGGGGTACGCCGGGATCTTGATCCAGTTGACGTTCAGCACGCCATAGCGATAGATGGCCGCCGACACGAGCAGGCCCCCCAACGCCATCAGCGTCGAGATACCGGCCACCAGCCAACTGAACCCATGCTCCCCGCCCAGTGCCGGGGTCCCGCCGGCCAAGGCCGCCCCAGAGTGGAGGAAGCCCGCAAACAGGTTCCCACCGACCCATGGCGATCCGATCCACCCCAACAGCACCGCAAACACCGCCAGAATGACCAACGGCACGGTCATCACGTTCGGGCTCTCGTGGGCGTGCTCGGCCTTCTCGCTGCGCGGCTCGCCGCTGAAGGTCAGGAAGCAGGCCCGGCCCATGTAGAAGGCTGTCATGAACGCCGCGATCTCCAGGCCGACGAAGAAGACCCAGTACACCCAGTGCTCGGCGGTGTTGTGGAACGCGGCGGTCAGGATCTCGTCCTTGGAGAAGAACCCCGCGAATGGGAAGATGCCCGCCAGGGCCAGCGTGCCCGCCCAGAAGGTCCAGTAGGTCACCGGCGCCTTACGCGCCAGCCCGCCCATCTTCCACATGTCCTGCTCTTCGTGGCAGGCATGGATGACGCTGCCGGAGCCCAGGAAGAGCAGGGCCTTGAAGAAGGCGTGGGTGATCAGGTGGAAGATCCCGGCGACCATCCCGATCGGGCCCATGCCCATGGCGACCATCATGTAGCCGAGCTGTGAGATCGTCGAATACGCCAGGACGCGCTTGATGTCGCTTTGCACGACGCCGATGGTCGCGGCCAGCAGCGCCGTGATGAGGCCGATGATCGCCACCCAGGTCAGCGGCGTCAGCAGCAGCCCGCCGCCGACGGGCCCGGCGCCTTCGAGCCCCGGGACGTAGAAGATCGTGAACAGCCGCCCGACCATGTACACGCCGGCGGCGACCATCGTCGCGGCGTGAATGAGGGCCGAGACCGGCGTCGGGCCCTCCATGGCGTCGGGCAGCCACGTGTGCAACGGGAACTGCGCGCTCTTGCCGATGGCCCCACAGAACAGGAACAGCGCCGCCGCGCCGGCCACCGTCGCGGGGATCGCCCCGGCCGAGATCGCGTGGAACACTGCCCCGAAGTGCAGCTCCGGCACGTGCGCAAAGAGGATCAGGATACCGATGGCGAAGCCGACATCGCCCACGCGCGTGGTGATGAAGGCTTTCTTCGCGGCGTTGTAAGCCGACTTGCGCTCATACCAGAAGCCGATGAGCAGGTACGAGCACAGCCCCACCATCTCCCAGCCCGCATACAGCATCACGAAGTTGTTGGCCAGGACGATCAGGTACATCGAGCCACAGAACAGCGACAGGTACGCGAAGAAGCGCTGGAAGCGGCTGTCGCCGTGCATGTAGCCCAGCGAGTAGACCTGGATGCAGGTGGCGACGATGCTGACCATGACCAGCATGATGGCCGCCAGCGGGTCCACCGCGTAGCCCACCTGCATGGCCTTGTTGCCGAGGCTGGCCCAGACCACAGTGTGGTCCACCGGCGCCACGCCCATCAGCAGTTCCACCAGGCAGCCGACGGTCAGTGGGATCGTCGCCGCGATCCCCGCGACGCCGATCCAGCCCACCCGCTCGCCCAGGCGATGACGCAGGGCGCTGCCGAAGAAGATCAGCACCGCGAAGGCGGCATATGGGATGATGGGAATGAGCCAGGCTAGGTCAAGCATAGAGAGAGTTGGCCGAAAGCCATAGGTAGCATGTGCCGCAAAGCCAGATTCCTACCGGAACCCGCGAACGTTGCCGAGAGGCCACACCATTGGTTCAGTCGCGTTAGTGTACAGGTGACTTTATCTGATGCCAGGGATTGTCCCGGTTATTGTCTTCCTTCACCCAAAGGCAGCCGGTGGCGGTGTCAACAAAGTACACATAGGGGTACTGACCCGACGGGGCCATCTGGTACCTCCCAACCTCGGGGGCATCAGCCTTCAGGTTGGTCTGGGTCAACAGGGCCACAGACAGTATGACAACGACGGCCACGAGTACAACAAAGGCGCGGTCTCTCACGATACACCTCCATGGGGTGCCGTTCGCTTACCACTTCATCGTGCTCGCTTCATCCGGGTTCAGCACGCCCCGCGTCCGGTAGATGCGCAGTATGATCGCCAGCCCCACCGCCACTTCGCACGCCGCCAGGGCAATCACCATCAGGGCGAACACTTGCCCGTCCAGGACCGTGTTGATCTGCTTGCCAGGCGACAGGTAGTGGCTGAAGGCTACCAGATTGAGGTTCGCGGCGTTGAGCATCAACTCGATGCCCAGCAGCAGCGCCACGGCGTGCCGCCGGGTCATCACCGCGAACAGGCCCATCGAGAAGAGGATGGCCGAGACGAACAGCCAGGCTAGCAGAGGGACGGGGTTCATTCGCCCGGCTCCCTTCGCGCCAGCACCATGGCCCCCACCATCGCGGCCAGCAGCACTACCGAGATGATCTCGAAGGGCAGCAGGTACTTCGTGAGCAGGAGATGGGCGATCATCTGGACGTTCTGCCCGGCGAAGCCGACGGGCTGCTCGGCGGTGGACAGCTCCGGGAAGCGCGTGGTGAGCGCCCCCACCATGATGAGCACCGCCACGAACCCGGCGGCGATCACTCCGCCGATCAGGTGCTGGTTCTCGGCCATGATGATCCGCCCGGTGCCGCGCTGCAGCAGCATCACCGCAAAGATGATGAGCACCGTGATGGCCCCGGCGTAGATCAGGATCTGCATGGCGACCATCAGGTGCCCGGCCAGCAGGCCATACAGGCCGGCCATGCCCAGCAGGCACACCAGCAGCCACAGACACGCCGGGAACACGCGCCGCGACACGACCGTCCCCAGCCCGCCGAGCAGCGTCAGCCCGGCGGTGCACAGGAAAGCCACGTATTCGATGATGTGCTCGGCAGGAATACCGTACATGGTAGTTCGCTGGAGGGGCCGGCTACCAGCCGGCCCGCTGTTCCCTGGGCCGGCTGATAGCCGGCCCCTCCCCTAACTCTCGTCCCCGCCAGGCGCCTTCTTCTTGCCTGAGGCCAGTGTCGTCTTCTCTGGAGACACAGGCACTTCGGGCTCAGGAATGCCCTGTCCGCGCGCCTTCAGGTCCGCCAGGTCGCGGATGAGCTTCCTGGGGTCATATTCCACATTGTGGTACTCGCGCGTCATGGTCAGCGCCCCGACCGGGCAGGCCTCGACACACAGCCAGCAGTACATGCACAGCCCCGCGTCCACGTAGAACTCCACCGGGTGGCGCTCCTTGCCCTTCCCCTCGGCGGTGATGTGGATGCACTCGTCGGGGCAGGCCTTCTGGCACGCCATGCAAGCGATGCAGCGCGTCCCGCCGGGCCGCTCGGGATCGGCGATGAGCGCGAAGTCGCCCCGGTAGCCCGGCGCCGGCACCCAGTCCTTCTCCGGGTGGTGCTTGAAGGGGTACTGGTGCGTCACCTTGGGCCGGAACAGCACCCGCAGGGTCAGCCATAGGCCCTTGCAGACGCTCAGGGCCCCGTAGCCGATGTCGCCGAGTAACTCCCAGGCAGATTGTGGACGACGGATCTGTTCGGACATGATATCGATGGTACGCCCGACACTCCTGTCGGGCACGCCCCGTGTAGCGCCCGACAAGAGTGTCGGGCGTACCGGCGCAACATGCCTGCGGGCGTGAGGACACGCCCGCCCACGCGGCCTAAGCCTAGGCCCAGCCGGCCAGGACGACTCCCGTCACGATGGCCAGCGCGATGAATCCCGCCGGGATGAGCAGCTTCCATGACATCGCCATGAGCTGATCCACCCGCAGGCGGGGCAATGTCCAGCGCACCCACATCAGGACGAGCACGAACACGAAGGCCTTCCCCAGCAGCCACAGCAGCCCCGGCAGACAGAGCGGGTCCGGGTTGCCCAGCGGCGACTGCCAGCCGCCCAGGAAGAGTACCGTGAAGATGAGCGAGACCAGGTAGACGTTCCCGTATTCGCCCAGGAAGTACAGGGCAAACTTCATGCCGGAGTACTCGGTGTGGTAGCCGGAGACCAGCTCGCTCTCGGCCTCGGGCAGGTCGAAGGGCGTCCGGTTGACTTCGGCGATGCTGCAGATGATGAAGATGAGCATCGGCAGCCACAGCCAGGGCCGCACGATGTTCCAGTGCCCGAAGCCCCCGTGCTGGGTCTCCACGATCCCCACCATCGAGAGCGTCTGCGACTGCATGACGATGCACAGCAGCGCCAGCAGCATCGGCACCTCGTACGAGACCATCTGCGCGGCGCCGCGAATGGCGCCCAGCAGCGACCA
The DNA here is from genome assembly GCA_021372615.1 of bacterium. NCBI lineage: Bacteria > bacterium. The sequence goes on from JAJFUB010000092.1 coordinate 163,083, forward strand.
TTTGTTGTTCGAGCCCCAGCCACCGGTGATGATCCCCACGATGGCCAGCGACGACACCGCCGCGGCGAACAGCAGGCCGATGTTGGCGTCCATGAGCCCGGCCGTGGTCCGCCCGCGGTCCCAGGGGATCACCACAAACGCCAGCGCCCCCGCGACCAGAAACACGACCGGCCCCAGCCAGTGCAGCAGCTTGTCGGCATCAGCCGGGATGATGTCTTCCTTGAGCAGCAGCTTCAGCGCGTCCGGGAAGGACTGCAAGATGCCCGCCGGCCCGCAGCGCGTGGGGCCCAGACGGCTCTGGATGTACCCGGCGACCTTCCGCTCCAGGTAGATGAACACCAGGGCGGCCAGCATGATGACCACCAGCGCCCACACGCCACCGATGCCCCAGGCGAAGACCTCGCAGATGATCTTGGCCCATTCAGGAGGCACACCCCAGCCGGTGAGCAGGCGAACGAACCACTCACCCAGGGCGGCGCCGGTTGTGAAGAGAAGGTCGGACATGAGTATCAGGGTCTAGGGTTCAGGGGCGAGGGTCAAGGGCAACGGCCCTGACTTGCCACATGGCACTTGCCACTCGCCGTTGCTACCGATCCACATCTCCCAGCACGATATCCGTACTGGCGATCACGGCCACCATGTCGGCCATCCAGCCGCCGGTACACATGGTGTCCAGAGCCGACAGATTGTAGAAGGACGGGGCTCGCCAGTGCATTCGCCAGGGCTTGTCGCTGCCGTCGGCGACGAGATAGCAGCCCACCTCGCCCCGGGGCGACTCCACGCGCTCGTACACCTCGCCCGGCTCGATCTTCAGCTTCCGCGGCACCGGGACGTTGACATCGCCCTCGGGCAGCTTGTCCAGGGCCTGGCGGATGATCTTGACGCTCTCGCGCAGCTCGCGGATGCGCACCAGGTGACGCGCCAGGCAGTCCCCGCCCTCCTCGACGCACACCTCGAAGTCCAAGTCCGGGTAGGCCCCGTAGCCATCCAGCTTGCGCAGGTCGTAGGGTATGCCGCAGGCCCGCAGGCACGGGCCGGTCAGTCCGTACTGCAGGGCATCATCGGCCGAGATCACGCCTACGCCCCGCGTCCGCCCGACAAAGATGCGGTTACGGGTCAGCAGGTCGTCATACTCCTCGAACCGTTCCGGCAGCAGGTCGAGTACCTCGACGGCCTTCTCCGCCCAGCCGTCGGGCAGGTCGTTGCGGACCCCGCCGACGCGTAGGTAGTGGTACAACAGGCGCTGGCCACAGACCCACTCGAACAGGTCGAGGATCAGCTCTCTCTCGCGGAAGGTGTACAGGAAGGCGGTCGTGGCGCCCAGGTCAATGCCGATGGCGGCGAAGTACAGCAGGTGGCTCGCCAGGCGGTTCAGCTCCGCCATGATGACCCGCAGGTACTCGCAGCGCGGCGTCACGGTGATCCCCGCCAGGCGCTCGACGGCCCGCACGTAGCACAACTCGTTGCCCATGCCGTTCAGGTAGTCGAAACGGTCGGCGTAGGGCACGTACTGCCGGTACTCGACGCACTCGGCGATCTTCTCCATCGAGGAGTGCAGGTAGCCGATGTCGGGGTCGGCCCCCAGCACCTTCTCGCCGTCGAGCCTCAGGGCCACCCGCAGCACACCGTGGGTAGCGGGGTGCTGGGGGCCCATGTTGACCAGAAGCTCGTCAGTTGTCCCGACTGTCTCTTCACTCATGTGTCGTCTGGAGCGGCCGGCTACCAGCCGGCCCGCCGTTCGTCCCGGATGGCGCAACCCCGCCTCGGCTTAGCTCTCCGCAGTCCCCTCGGCACGCAGCACCTGCCCCGGGTCCTCCCGCAGCGGGTCCGGCGCCAGGTACGGGTGGTCCAGTGGGACCTGGTAGTCCTTGCGCAGCGGGTAGCCCTCGCAGTCATTGGGCAGCAGCAAGTGCCGCAGGTCCGGATGGCCCTCGATCTGCACGCCGAACATCTCGGCCAGCTCCCGCTCCGGCCACAGGGCCCCCTTGTACAGGTGCGACAGGGTTGGCAGCACCGGCTTGTGGCGCGGCATGCGGGTACGGATGGTGACCCGCCGGGGCTCCATCAGCAGCGACAGGCGGTAGACGGCCTCGATGCTGTCAGGGCGCTCGACGGCGCAGGCGTCGCAGAAGCAGTGCTGCGGGGGCAGTACGGAGCGGCGCAGGGCGCCCACGAAGTCCGCGAGGGCCTCGGGCGCCACGGTGAAGTCCATCTCGCGCTCGGAGACAGTATGATCGAGCAGTGTGTCGGCGAAGTCCTCACGAAGCTGCTGCAGGCGGGCCTGCAGAGCCGCTTCGGGTGGGGCGCTGCCGGCGCACTCGGGGTTCGGCGTCTGTGACACGTGACACACTCCTGGTTCGGCGCAAGGCGATTCGGCTAGCGGGCAGCATCCGGTGTGATGATGGTGCGGTACCCGCTCCCGGCTTGCTTCTCGCCCGCCTCGGGCGAGGGATCGCGGACCGACTCGCCCCGCATCTTCTTGTGCAGGGCCAGCAGGCCGTCAATGAGCTGCTCGGGCCGCGGCGGGCAGCCCGGCACGTAGATATCCACTGGCACGACCCGGTCCACGCCTTTCACGACCGAGTAAGCGTGCTGGTGGAAGCGCCCGCCGCTGACCGCGCAGTTGCCCATGGCCAGCACATAGCGCGGCTCGGGCATCTGGTGGTACAGCTTCTCCAATACCGGCGCCATCTTCACGCTCAGCGTCCCGGCGACGATCATCACGTCGGACTGCCGGGGCGTGGCGCGGGGGATGATGCCGAAGCGGTCCAGGTCGTGGCGGGAGGCGTTCGTGGCCATCATCTCGATGGCGCAGCAGGCCAGGCCGAACTGCATCGGCCACAGCGAGCAGGCCCGCGAGACGTTGAAGACGTGGTCCACCAGGCTGAAGAAGCGCACCATCAGCGGCTGCTCGGAGAACCGCCGGGCCACGCGCCGTAGCGGCTCGTCCACCCGGTACTTCTCCAGCTTCTCCAGCTTCAGCTTCTCGTACAGGTTCACATCGCGAAGCTGCTCGAGCTTGTCGTCAATGCGGCGGTTGATCTCCGCGATCTTCTGCTCGGGGTTGAAGTCTAGCGGGTCCATTCCAGGTCCCCCTTCCGCCAGACGTACGCCAACCCTACCAGCAGGATCAGGATGAAAACGCCGACCTCCACCACGGGCCACAGGCCCATCATGTCGGGCGCGCTCAGGCGCTTGAAGACCACAGCCCACGGGAAGAGGAAGATCGCCTCCACGTCGAAGACGACGAACACCAGGGCGATCAGGTAGTAGCGGACATAGAACTGGCCCCAGGCTTCACCGATGGGGGTCAGGCCGCACTCGTAGGTCTCGCGCTTTGCGGCGTAGGGGTCGTGGGGGCGGACAATCCAGGCCACCACCAGGGAGGCGACTGCCAGAGCTGCGGCGAGAGCTGTGATGACGGCGACGGGGCCGTAGGTAAGCGCCATCTAAGTCTCCAACGGCGGGACCGGGGCAGCCGGCCAGGTGGTGGCACTATCGCGGACGGCAGCCACCGTTGCGGCGGCTGTCAGAGGAACACGGGCCGGAGAACGAGCGAGGGCACCGGTCCGTGTCGCGTGCGAGCGGCCTCAGTATAGCCGCGCGAGTCGGGTGGTGTCAACCGGAGGGGCCCGACGCCAGCCCCTGCGGACCAGCCCGGGCAGCCCGGGAGGTCCACAGCGCCAGGCTGTCGAAGCCACCTTGTGAAAACGTCACATAACCCCCCAGAGCCATCAGGAGCGCCTGCATGCCCCGTATCCCCTGGTCTATCGCTGTGCCGCCCGAGGTCTACTGCGAGGTCTGTGGTGCCACCATGAGTGCGTACCACAGCAGTCCTGCAGTGCAGATGGACGTCCAGCTTCGGGGTCCCCGGACCTTCCACGAGCGCTACGGCCTGCCCCCAAGCAAGCACATTGTGCCAGATTTCACAACCTACCTGACGGGCTCCGTCTTCGGTCTCGAGTTTGAGGTCTTCGAGGATCAGGTCCCCGCTCCCCGGGGCCACCCCATCGCCAGCACCCAGGAAGCCGCCGCCCTGACCGTGCCCGAGGACATGAGCCGGGCGGGCACCTTCCCGCGCGCCCTGGAGTTCTACGCGTGGATGCGGGCCCACGCCCCGGAGGGCGTCAGCGTGGGCTTCACCGGTGGCAGCCAGGCCCCCTTCACGACGGCGGTCCTGCTGCGCGGCGAGGGCTTTCTGCTCGATCTCGTGGACCACCCGGACCTCGCCCACCGCTTCCTGCAGACGCTGACGGAGACCAGCATCCGCCAGCGCGAGTTCGCCCTGTCGGTCGTAGGAGCGCCGGCTTCCAGCCGGCACATGCCGCCCGACTGGCACGCGCCGCAGGACTCCCTCGGCTTCACTGACGACTACGGCGGCCTCCTGGGTCCCAATCTGTACTACGACTGCGACGTGCAGTACATGCTCCAGATCGCCGACCACTTCGGCGCCACCCGCAAGACCATCCACACCGAGCTGCTCCGCCAGCCCCACCTGGCGATCCTACAGGAGCACGGCTGGGGCTATATTGACGTCGGCACCGACCCGTACCTGACCATCGCCGACTGCCGCGAGGTGCTCCATATCCCCTTCCTGGTGCAGATGAAGACGAGTGCGGAGATGCTGCACTCTACGCCGGAGGCGATCCAGGCGCGCTATCGGGAGATGGTGGCCGAGGGGGCACAGACGATGCTCGTCGAGCTGTGCCGGGGGGTGCCCGAGGCGAACATCCGGGCGTTCATCGAGGTGGCGAGGGAGTTTGAGTAGCAGAGCCGGGAGGCTCCGAACGGAGCCTCCCGGCTGTGTGTGTCGTAGCGAACGTGCCGCCTACTCGATCCCCTCATCGCGCTCCGCAGGCTGCGTCGGCCCCGCCGCCGGCGGGGCACCGGGTGGCGCTGCCGGCGGTGCGGCCGGGGGAGCAGCAGGCGGGGCTGCTGGCGGCGCAGCGGGCTGTGCGGCCGGGCTCACCGGTGGCGGCGGAGGCGGTGGGGGGGCCGCCACGGTCGGCGTCGGAGCCGGCGGAGGCGCCGGGACAGGCGGGGCAGGCGCGGCGGGCGGCAGCGGCGTCGCCTGCGAGGCGATGACCCGTGGGGCAGGTGGCGGCGCCATGGGGAGGCCTGGCGCCGCCGGAGCGGCGACCGGGACGCGCCGCTTCCGCGAGACGCAGACGATCACGCCGCCCACCACCAGCACCAGCACCACGACCACACCCAGGACCGCCGGCAGCCACTCCATGTAGCTCTTGTCCTTGCCCTCGCTGATGCCCTTCTGGGCGGCCGAGATGTACTCCTCGGTGTACGGCGAGCCGGGGTACAGCGCGTTGATCTGCGACAGCAGCTTCATGGCCGACTTGAAGTGCTGCTGGTTCATCTTGTGAACAGCCTTGCGGTACAACTCGGTGACGAGGCTGACCTGGGGCTTGACATTGCTGCGGTCCAGGAACTGCTTGACCACGCTGATGGGCACCAGGAAGTTCATGCCCTGGACCTCGGTCTGCACCACATCGCCCTGGGCGGTCTGCTGCTCGGCGGTGGCGCCCCATGTGGTCAGGCCGATGACGTTCCCGTTCTTGTCCAGCGCCGGGCCGCCGCTGTTGCCATGGGTGATGGCGGCATCGGTCTGGATGACCTCGACCCCGCCACTCCAGGTCTTGCGGGCGCTCATGCTGCCGCTGGTGCACGTCGCCTGGATGGTAGCGGCTTCGTCGGCCCAGGGCTGGAAAGTAGCGGCCGCCGGATAGCCGATGCAGTGGATCGGGTCGCCGGTCTTGAGCGTGCTGTCATCGCCGATGGGCAAGGTGGGCAGGTTCTTGGCCTCGACCTTCAGGATCGCCACATCCTTGCTCGCGTCCATGTCCCCCTTGGTCACCAACTCGGCCTTCAGGCCCTTCTTCTCGGCGCCCTTCCCGGGCACTGCCACGCCCGTCAGCACGAGGTACTCGGTCGTCAGGCTCTCCAGTTGCATGTACTCCACATACCACTTGACCGTCGCGACCTTCAGCTTCTCGATGACGTCCTCGGTGACTTCCTCCGGGAAGGCCTGCTTGAGTTCGGAGACGGTCTTGTCCACCAGATCGGAGAGCACGGACATGACGAACTGTTTCTTCAGTTCGTCCTGGTCGGCGCTCACCACGTGGGCATTGGTCACGCAGTAGCCGTCGGGCGTGACAAAGAAGCCCGAGCCCTGACCGGACATCGTGCGCTCGTGGGTCTCGCGCTCTTCGCTGGGGACCAGGTAGTAGAGGGGATCGGCGAGGAAGGCCTCCAGCGCCGCCTTCTTCAGGGCGCTCTCGTTGGCCGGCAGCTCGCCGGCCTGGACCTTCGCGACCAGCTCGCGCTGCAGTTCCTGCACCTTGGCCTGCGGGACGTGCGAGTTGGCGGGCACGGACAGCTCCGCGCTGTAGACCGCCACGACCATCACCGTCGCGGGCTTGGCGAAGTCAAAGACCTCGTTGACCGCCGGCGAGGCCCCCTGTCCCGCCAGCGCCGGTGCGCCGGCCGCCAGCACCACCCCCACAACCATCAGAGACACCAGCAGACCCGCTCTCCTCAGTGGTGACATGGTCCCATCCCTTCCTATGTCTGTGTGAGCGCGACCGACGCGACAGGCCTACTGCGGTGGTGAGGGTCTCCGGCGCGTCGCCAGGGCGACCACGATGGCGATGAGGGAGAGAACCGCCGCCCCGATGACGATGGTGGTGGTCAGGTGCTGCGACGAGGTAGCTGCGGGCGGCACCGGCGGGCTGGCAGTGGTCTGCCCGATGGCCGCGCCGCATGCCAGCAGCGCAGTCACGCCCCACACCGTTCGCATGGCTCGACTAACGAATCCCATTCGGTGGCATCCTCCTGCGCAACAGGCCGTGCCGCGTATTCGACGTGTGGGGCCCGATTCCTGCGCCGCTGCAGGCTATTGCTCTCCTGCCGCCGCTTCCGTGAGGGCTACCAGCGTCTCCTCCCAGCACCCGGGGTCTCCGCCCAGCACGTCTGTCGGCGCCAGCGTGAGCCCCGCGAGGTGCTCACGGAGCCCCGCCAGCCTGTCGCGAGCCTCAGCCAGTGCCTCCGCCGCCCCTGTCGCCCGGTACTCGGCCAGCGCCTGCACCACCCGCGCGAACCTCTCCCCCATCTCCAGTCCGCGCACGAAGGCGTGGATGCCCTCGTCATCTGACAGGGCCGCCGCTTGCCTGGCCCACCCCAGTGCGCCCAGGGTGCTCTCCACCCGCTGCCGCCACTGCTCCGACACCTCGTCCCAGCTCTGCCCGGCTCCGGCCAGATCCCCCTTGAAGCGGCGCACCTCGCGCGTCACGACCCACCACACACGACTGACGGGGCCCTGCCCGGTGTCCCCGCCAGCCAGGTAGGCCCGCCACATGCAGTCGCCTGCCTCCGCGCCCCATAGGCTGCGGCACACGCTCTGGAACACTCCCCCCTCCGCGAACACGTCTGCCGGGCGGTATTCCCCTCGCTGCAGCCGGTGATATAGCTCCTGGACCTCGTCGGGGTCCAGCAGGTTCATGCCGAAATGTGGCTCGGCGGCGTTCCAGAGGCACTCGGCGTTCAGCACCTGCACCGGCTCCTCGTGGACGCCCCCGTTGGACAGGCAGACCGACTGTGCCCCCTGGTACAGCGGGCTCAGCCCGCCGGAGAGGTTGCACAGGTCGTCGCTGGTGTAGTTGTCGCCGCCGCTGAAGGCGATGACATGGGCGCCGTGGCCGTGGCCAACGGTGTCAAACGCCGCAGCCAGTTGAGCCAGCCGGGGCGACCTGTTGGTGTTGAGGAACTGCTCGCGGAACCCGAACTGCACCCCTGGGACGGGCCCGATCAGCTCGCTGATGAGCCGGAAGCAGGCGATCTCGTGCCGCCAGGTCTCGTCGCTCTCATGCGCGGCGCCGTACAGCGGCGAGACGAAGATCAGCGTGAGGTCGCGCGCGGCGTCATAGTCGTCCGTCCGCACCTGCCGCAGGTGCCGGGCCACGAAGCCGAACCAGTGCGCCAGCGCCCCGGCCATGCCCTGCGGGTCGGTCAGCTCATCGCTGGGCCAGCGTCGGCGGCACTCGTCGCAGCGCATCCGCCAGCTCTGCTCGCTGGCCGCCCAGGTGCCGCTGTCAATGTCGTGGATGTACATGAACCCCGGCTCGATGGTCTCGACGAAGCGCCGCATCTCGGCCACTTTGGCCGCCGCCAGCCCCTCGCTGCACAGGCACGAGCCGTACTGCCGCCCCTCGGAGCTTTCCAGCCCCCGGCACTGGTACACCTCTCCCTCCGGCCAGGGCCGGCGGTTCAGGAAGACCTGCCCCTGATACCCGCACCGGTACAGCTCGGACTTCTGATAGGAGGTGCCGTATCCGCCCCCGTAGCCGGCGAAGGTCAGGCGGATCCCCCGCGCCCGCGCCATGCGATTGCACGCGCGTACCACCTCGGCGTAGTGCGGCGTCCGCGCCACATCCCACCCGAAGCCGTCGAACCACACCTGGTTGATCTTGTGGCGGAAGCACAGGTCCAGCTTGCGCTCGACGCGGGCCACGAAGGCCTCCGGCCCGTCGCCCCAGTCATACCCCCAGCGGTTGATCTCGCAGTTCAGCAGCCAGTCGGCAGCGCAGCGGAACCGCACATCGGGCCAGTCCACGACCTCGCAGCAGGGCAACCGCCAGCCGTCCGGGCCGGCCTCGAGCAGTTGCAGCAGCGTCGCCTCGGCGCGCAGCAGCCCCTCCTCGGTGGCCGCTGCCGCCTGCACGGCGGTCGGGCTCACGATCAGACGGTAGCACTCCTCGCGCCCCGGCGGGGGGCAGTCCGGGAGGTCACCCTCCGCCACCCGCGCGAAGGAGCCGGCCGGGAGCCGGCGCCGCAGATCGCCCGGCCGCGGGGCTGCCCCGCCCGGAAGCTGCAGCGATAGAAAGCCGGAATGCGGCGTGAACTGCTTGGGTCGGGGCAGCAGGAGACTCATGGCGACCTCCGAGCGTGCACGGGCGGTAGTGGCACGAATCCGTCCTGGGGCTGTAACTTGGTCGGCAGGGGGAGGAATCCTGCTTCGCGTGGCCTGCACGCGACACCCAACCAGGCGGTGGTGTGCGTTGACACGCCAGGAGAAGTTTGGTAAACTGTCGCTCACTGCCGAGGTGGTGGAATTGGTAGACACGCTAGCTTGAGGGGCTAGTGAGCCTTGGCTTCGTGCGGGTTCGAGTCCCGCCCTCGGCACCAGGGAATGTGGGCGGTTAGCTCAGCTGGTAGAGCGATTGCTTCACACGCAATAGGTTCACTGGTTCAAGTCCAGTACCGCCCACCATTGACAACCCGGAGCGCGGGAATAGCTCAGTTGGTAGAGCACCAGCTTCCCAAGCTGGGTGTCGCCGGTTCGAGTCCGGTTTCCCGCTCCATTCTGACCACAAACAGGCGTTGAACTGCGCGGCGGATTGTGCTATATTGAGCGCCTGTCGTTGACGAGCGGAAGTAGCTCAGCTGGTAGAGCGCCTCCTTGCCAAGGAGAAGGTCGCCGGTTCGAATCCGGTCTTCCGCTCCAGATAATTCGGCGAGCCGGAATGGGCCGCAGCAGCGGCTGAGGTCGGCTCGCCTTTTTGTAGCACCCGGTGCGAGGCACCGCCTGGCGGCATAGCCAAGTGGCTAAGGCGACGGTCTGCAAAACCGTTATTCACGGGTTCAACTCCCGTTGCCGCCTCCAACCCTTGCGAAACGCCCGACCCATCGGCCGGGCGTTTCCGTTTCTCCCCCTGTCGTAGGACCGCCAGCATCCTGCTGGCGAACGGCCTGTGCCGGCTGGAAGCCGGCGCTCCTACGGCAACGTCTACTCCTCCGGCGCGACGATGGCCCCCATGAACAGGATCGTCTGCGTGTCCCGGTCCGTGATGGCCAGGAAGAACGGGCGGTCCACCACCATCTCGAACGGCTCGCCCGGCGGCGGGGCGGCGGCGCCGACCATCCCCACCTGGGTCACTGCAGCGGCCTCCGTGCCTTCCTCGTCCACCTTCAGGTAGGACTTCTGCCGCACGAGGTCTATCCACATCTTCCTGTCGCACAGGGCCGAGAAGTCGGCTTTGGCCTGATCGAACGCCACGCCCATGCCCAGCGCCGTCAGCGCGGCGTTGAGCTTGCGGTCGTTCTTGGCCGTGAAGCGCGGGAGCTTGATGGTCCCCTCCCGCACCGCCATGGCCCCGGTCCATTGCGCCCACTTCTCGGCGCTCAGGGCCGCCAGGAAGCCCTTCAGTCCCACCTGCTTGGCGGGCAGGAAGACCACCATCGCCAGCCGGTGGTCGCGTCCGTACGGCAGGCGAATGGCCTGGAAGAGGTCGCCGGCCTGATAGGCGAACTCGCCGGTCTGCGCCATCATCGGCACGGTCCGCTGCGAGCCGTCCAGCAGCGTGAAGGGGGCGTCCTGCGTGGCGTCCTTACTGAAGACGTCGCTCCAGCGACCCTTGAAGTAGACGGCATCCAGGACCATGAGCCACAGACCGGCGAGGTCCTGTGGGGTGGTGATCTCCGGGATGAGCCCAGCGGTCTTGTCCTTCACCCAGTTGTTGATGATCCCGGCGGAGGCGGGGTCGCCGAAGTTGAGCGCCTCCACCCGGACGTCCGGCGTGGCCTTCACCGCCTCGAGGAACGTGGGCTTGAAGGTGACATCCTCACGGGCCCACAGTGAGTCGGCGATGGTCAGCTTGACTTCTGGGTCGGCGGCCTGCAACTGCGCGGCGAGTCCCTTCAGCGCAGTGCCGACCTGCCCGGCGTTCAGGCCGTCCCAGCCCATCGTCTTGGCGATGGCCGACGCGGTGTCGGCGCCGGCCCCGTGGTAGACGCTGCTGAGCGCCATCGCAACACTCAGGGGCGAGACGAAGAGGTTTTCGTCAGGCTGCTCGCCCTGGAGCTTGCTGAACAGATCGAAGGCGAAGCGGGTGGTGCGCTCGGGCATGTCGCCGATGCTCGCCCCGGCGGGCGCGGGCGGTGGCGGAGGGGGCTTGGGCGGGTCGGTCTGGGCGGGCTTGCACCCCCAGACGAAGGTGAGGACAACCAGCAGCGCAACCATCAGCATTCGCTCTGACATGGCACACCTCTGGCAAGCGCTCGACTGCCGCTGCGCGGTCAGCCGTCGGCATACGCTGACGAGACGCCCGGGAGCAGATGCTGCGGCTCGTTACTTCGTCCTGGCCAGCAGACCCACCCCCAGCGCCCCGAAGAGCACGTCCGGGATCCACCCCGCCAGTGCCGGGTCCAGCGTCCCCGCCAGCCCGAACGCCAGCGTCCAGCTCCGCACCCCGTTGTACAGGAAGACAATCAGGACCGCAATCACGATCCCCCCGAAGCTGCCGAAGCGCGCGAAACGGAAGCTGATCGGGGCGGCGATGAGCGCGAAGACGAGGCAGCCCAACGGAATCGAGTACTTGAAGTGATACTGCACCCGCAGCCGCTGGGTGTCCTTGCCCGCCGGGCCCAGCGTGCCGATCATGTCGCTCAGCTCCCCCGCGCTCATCTCAAACGACGTTCGCCGGGAGGCGTAGTAGTCCTGCAGGGCGGCCTGGAGCTTGATCTCCTGCTCGCCGAAGTACGCCACCGAGCCCTCCTGGTCGCCCGTGGGGCCCAGCGTCACTGTCGCCCCCTCGCGCAGGTACCACACGTTGCCCCGCACCTCGGCCCACTCGGCCGTGGTGATGCTGCAGATGCGGTTCTGCTCGTCATGCCCCCAGATCGTCAGGCGCTCCAACTCGTTGGTCTTGGGGTTCATGTTGCCGACGTAGAAGATGCGACGCTGCGTCGGGTCGCGGAAGAAGACGTTGCGCTCCTGCTGGACGATGGGCTGCGCCAGGCCGATCTCGGCCAGGGCCTCGCGGGCCTTGCGCGACGCCGGCGGAGCGAGGCACTCCCCGCAGTACAGCGAGACGCCGCTGGCGATGACCCCGGCAAGAATGAGGCTGCGGCAGATCCGGGGGAAGCTGGCGCCCCCCGCGCGTATCGCCGTGATCTCCCCGTGATTGGCCAGTAGCGCCACCACCATCGCCACGCCCACCACCGTCCCGACCGGCATGGACCATGAGACGGCATGGGGGACGTGGCAGAGCAGGTACTTGAGGACGAGCCAGGGCGGCACTTCCCCACCCATGAACGCCGAGCCCATCTGCCGCGCCACGTCGCCGACCATGATGATGACGAAGGCGAACAACCCGATGAGGAAGGGCACGACGAGTTGGCCCAGGATGTAGCGGTCGAGGAGTCGCATGGTTGGGTGGAACCCGTGGGCACTGCGCGAAGCTCTGGGAGGCTGTGGGAGCGGTCACCGACCGCGATCGGCCGCCGGTCGCAGGGAGTTGTGGGAGCGGTCACCGACCGCGATCGGCTGCGGGTCGCGTGAGGTTGTGGGAGCGGTCACCGACCGCGACGGGCTGCCGGTCGCGGTCGGTGACCGCTCCCACGGCTTCCCCGCCTCTCACAGGGCTCCGGCCGCTCGGCTCCCGTCCTCAGTCCTCCAGCACCACAAACGCCACAGCGTTGTCGCGTTCGTGCGAGAGACTAATGTGGATGTTGGACACCCCGGTCCGGTCGGCAAGTTCCCTGGCCCCACCCGACACCGACAGCACCGGCCGCCCCGTGTCCTCCGTCGCGACCTCGATCTCCAGGAAGGTCAACTCTCTCCCCCACCCCGTGCCGATGGCCTTCATGAAGGCCTCTTTGGCGGCGAAGCGCGCCGCATAGCGCTCGTCACACGCGGGCCCGTTGCCGCACCGCTGCTGCTCCACCGGGGTGAAGACGCGATCCAGGAACCGCGCCCCATACTTGAGGCGCAGTTGCGAGAGCCGATGAACGTTACAGATGTCTACGCCAATGCCGAGGATCATAGGGTGAGGGTTGGGGGTCAAGGGTCGAGGGTTAAGGGTAACGACAGCCACGGCGATCCGGGGCGCGGCTCATGGACGGCCTGCACCGGCCGTTGCCGTTACCCTTGACCCTGGCCCCTCGACCCTCCACCCTATTCGTGTATCCACACGGGTGTGCCGACTGGTATGTTGTTGTACAGCTCGATGGCGTTGCTGTTGTAGGTGCGCAGGCAGCCGCCCGAGATCCGCCGCCCGATGGACGACGGCTGGTTGGTGCCATGGATGCCGATGACGCGCCCGGTAGCCCGCCCGCGGGCGGTCGTGCCCAGCCAGCGCGCCCCCAGCGGGTTGCGCGAGCTGCCGCCGGGCATGTGCTCGCCCCAGTACGCCTCCCACGGCGGCCACACAGCTTTGTTCTGGATATGGAAGTGCCCGACCGGGGTGTTCTCCCCGGCGCCGGTGCACAGCGGGTACTGCTTGATGGGCTGGCCCAGGAAGAAGACCTGCAGCCAGCGCCCCGAACGGCTGATCTCCATGCTGTACATGCGCTCGCGCACGATCACGTACAGCTTCTTGTCCCCGCGCGTGAGCTTGAACCAATTGCCGTCGCGGCTGGCCTGGATCTTGACCTCGCAGAGCTGCTCGAGCACCTTCACCGGGGCGCGCAACTGGCCGTATTCGGCCAGCACGGGCGCCGGCAGGGGCAGCGGCTTGTAGTTGCGCAACGCCGCCGGCTCCCCGGGGGTGAAGGTGATGAGGGCATCGGGCAGGATGATGCTGCCCTGCACGTCGCCCTCACTCCACTTGACCTCGCCGCCGAGGGCATCCAACACGGGCGCCAGGGCCACGTAAGCGATGTCGTCCTTCTCCTGGGCCAGGACATACGGCCGATAGGTCGCCAACATGCGGCGCGCGCGGCGGCCCAGGTCGCCCCCATCCCCCACCTCGGCGACCTTCATCTCCGGCGGGGCCAGCCCACCGAACACGCTCACAGTCCCGTTGCCGCCGCGTAGCGCCTGTCTGGAGACCGGCACATAGGCCACGGGCTCCAGCCCCGCAGCCCTCAGGGCGTTACCGTCGGGACCAAAGGACTGCAGCGCGGCGAGGTCCGCGAACTGCACCCCCAGGAAACACAGGCCGGAGAAGATGATGAGGAAGCTAAGGCGGAACCAGAGCTGGTAGCGATGCGGCCAGGGCTGCTTCATGGCGATCCCATTAGGAGCCAGTGGCTCGGCGTCGGTCGCGGCAGGCAGGTGCCTATTGCTCGCAGGACGAAGTGTTTCCTGCAAGCAGCCTACCAGAACCGTGGACATCCTGCAATGGGGGGCCGGTCATGCGCCCCGCGTGGGGTATGAGACCCGTGGCACGCCATTATCTCCATGCCGGCAGCCTGCTCTGCGTGCTGCTCGTCGTCTGCTCCGCCGGCCCGGCCGCACCGACCGCCGGCGGCCGAGTTGCCGTGCTCTGGCAGCGGGCGGAGGCCCAACTCAGCCTGGAGAGGTCGCTGGCGGCGCTCCAGACGGCGCGGCAGGCTGTCCGCCTCGCCCCGCGCAGCGCCGATGCCTGGGCGCTCATGTCCCTCGTCCTATTCGAGGTCGCCCCCGAACTCGACTTCACGACGATGGACATCGCCGACACGGCGAACCATGCGGCTCGTCTGGGCGCCTCGTCCAAAGTGTGGCTCGTCATCGGTCTGTGCAACTGCTTCTGCGGGCCGGAGACTGAGCAGGGCCTCGACTGCCTGCGCCGGTCGCTGCAGTTGAACCCGACCTACGCCCGCGCCCACGCGATGCTCGGTGAGGGCCTGTGGGACACCGGGCGCACCGAGGAGGCCCTCGCGGAGCTGCGCGAGGCGGTCCGGCTGGCGCCGCGCGAGTCACGCTGGCATCTGAGCCTGAGCCGGCGACTGGGCGAGCTGAATCGCCTCGACGACGCACTCGCCGAGAACGACCTGGCCCGGCGCTGGGCCGCGACGAACCTGCAGCTCTCGTATACCCACCACGAGCGGGCCTGGCTGCGGGCCTACCAGGGGAGCTGGCCGGAGGCCGTGGAAGAGGCGCGACTCGGTTGTGCGTTGCTGCCCGACGACCTGGAAGCGACCCTCCGGGCGGCGGCGGCCGTGGCTCAGCACTGCTCGACGCCGATCGTGAACAATGGCCGCCAGATGCGCGCCGAGGCGACGTTCGGGGCCATCCTGGCGCTCCACGGCGACTTCGCCCGCGCGGACCGTGTCCTGGCAGAGGCCTGGGCCGACTGGGACGGCGGCTTCGCCTCTCCGGCGCGGGCGTACGTGCTGGCCCAGCTTGACCGACCAGACGAGGCCCGGCGCTACCTGCCTTGCCAGGAGTCCTGGCGGGAGTATCCCCAGAGCCTGCGGGAGGTCCTTTTCCTGGCCAAAGCGTATCAGGCGGTAGGGGATGTCGCCCGGGCGCGGGCCGCGTGCGATGTGGGCCTGCGGCGCTGGCCTGCGCATCCGTTGTGCAACCAACTGCGTGCCCTGCAGGCGGAACTCCCCGCCGCGCAGTGACGCTGACACCACCCGAACCACCACATAGGAGCAGAACATGGACCTGAGCTTGCCTGTCGTCCACATCGTCGCCGAGACGCTCCCCGAGGGTTGGGAGCGAGCCGTACTGGAGTGCTGGGAGCGTGGCGCGACCATCGCCACCCAGTATGACAAACCGGGCGATCCGCCCAGCCGCGATGTCTCGCTCTTCCTGGCCGTCGCCGACCCCTTCGCCGAGCCGCGCATCCACCGCGCCATGCCCGGCGGCTTCCAGGACCTCGAAGTCTACCGCCAGGAGGTCGTGGACGGCATCCACGACCACTGGATTGCCCCCGAAGAGGGCAAGTGGCAGTACTCCTATCACGAGCGCATCGCTACATACACCGTGCCCGGCCTGGAGGCGCCCATCAACCAGGTGGACTACGTGGTCAGCGCTCTGACCGCCGCCCCGCATACGCGCCGGGCCCAGTGCGTGCTCTGGAAACCCTGGACGGACCCCGACTGCGAGCACCCCGCGTGCCTGCAGCGCCTGTGGTTCCGCATCTTCGACGACCGCCTGCTGCTGGCCGCCCACATGCGCTCGAATGACGCCTACAAGGCCTCGTTCATGAACATGTACGCCTTCACCGACCTGCAGCGGCATGTGGCCGAGCGGCTCAGCGAGAGCCTCGGCCGGAAGATCAAGGTCGGGCAGTACAACCATGTGGTGGACAGCTTCCACATCTACGGCTCGTACTTCGATGAGTTCAAGGGCTTCCTGCAGACCGTCGAGGTCCGCTCGTTCGACCAGCGCACCTACCGCACCGAAGACGTGCAGATCTTGATTGACGAGGCCCGGGAGAAGATCGCCGCCTCGCTGGCGAAGGAACGCACTGAGGGCAGCGCATGAGGCTCCTGCGCCTCTGCCTGCTCGTGCTGCTGGGGGCCTCCGCAGCCCACGCTCAGAGCGACGAGAGCCACCTCACGAAGGCCATCAGCCGCGGGCTGGAGGCGGCGACGGCGGCCATGCCCGCGGTTCGCTACCTGGACGACGGCGCACAGCAGCGCGAGACGGGGCGGCGGATGATGGACGCGCTGCTCATTGACACCGCCGCCACCTACGGCCTGAAGTGGGCGATCAAGTCGCCCCGACCCCGTGGCGGGGACGATGGCTTTCCCAGCTACCACACGTCGGCGGCCTTCGCCACAGCGGTGGCACTGCTGGAGCGCGAGCCGAAGGCGACATGGTTCGCGCTGCCACTGGCGGCAACGGCGGGGTGGGCGCGAGTAGACCTGGAGGAGCACACGTGGGCGCAGGTGATCGCCGGAGCCGCGCTGGGAGCGTTCGTCGGGCACATGTGCGGTAGTGGCCAGTGGCGCATGATCGGCCGCGGCGATCCTCTGCCCGCCGAGACGGCGCAATCGGGGGAGGCGGCGGTCGCGTTCCGGGGGCCGTCCTCCCCCCCGCGTGGGGCCGGCCCATGGGCCTCGCCTCGATCCACGGTTCTGTGGCGCACGGAGTTCTGACTGGCGGCCGCGGCGAGGGTGCTCGGCCGAGACCGCAAGAAAATGGGGCGACTCGGCCTTCCAGGGCCGTTGACAGGCCCTGGTGCTGTTGTTATACTCAACCTTGACACCCCGCGGCCACAGACGTGATGAGGCCGCCTCGCCCGATCCCCGGGTACATTTCTCGTTGACTGCGCGCGACTTCATCAGGCGACTGAACGCCTGCAACAGTGTCTTATCGGCACGGCCCCTGGCATGACTCCGCCTTACCCCCAGTGCATTGTTCGCTCCTGCTGCGTCCGTTCACCCGGTCGCGGCTTGTCGGTCACGACTGCCTCCACGCTCACCACAGGAATGGGACATGGCAGCTAGCTCGTCCACCCACGACACCATCATCGTTCTGGATTTCGGCGCTCAATACGTCCAGCTCATCGCCCGCAAGGTGCGTGAGCAGGACTGCTACTCCGAGATTCTCCCGTTCGACACGCCCGTCGCCGCGCTGCTGGAGCGGCGCCCGGCCGGCATCATCCTGTCCGGCGGGCCCTCCAGCGTCTACGAAGAGGGCGCGCCGACCGTGGACCCGGAGCTGTTCGAGGCCGGCATCCCCATCCTGGGGATCTGCTACGGCGAGCAACTCATGGCCCACCTGTGCGGCGGCGAAGTCACCCCCGGCGCCGAGCGCGAGTACGGCCATTCCGAACTGGACGTCGTCGCTGAGGGCGAGCTGCTCCAGGGCATCGCCAGCCCCACCCAGGTTTGGATGAGCCACGGGGACCGCGTGACGGTCGCGCCGCCGGGGTTCGAGGTCTTGGCCAGCAGCCCCAACGCGCCCATCGCCGCCATGGGCCACGCCGACCGCAAGCTCTATGGCGTCCAGTTCCACCCCGAGGTGCACCACACGCCCTGCGGTAGCACTGTCCTGCGCAACTTCCTGTACAACGTGTGCGGCTGCCGGGGCGACTGGAAGCCCGGATCGTTCATCGAGGAGACCGTGCAGGCGCTCCGGGCCCAGATCGGCGACAAGCGGGTGCTTTGCGCGCTCTCCGGCGGGGTAGACTCGTCGGTGGCTGCCGCACTGCTCAACCGCGCCGTGCCCGAGCAGCTCACCTGCATGTTCATTGACCACGGCCTGCTGCGCAAGCACGAGGCCGAGCAGGTACAGGCCGTCTTCTGGCCCATGCTCGGCGACCGGTTCGTCTTTGTGGACGCCACGGACACCTTCCTGGACAAGCTGGAGGGCGTCAGCGACCCCGAGCAGAAGCGCAAGATCATCGGTGAGACGTTCATCCGCGTCTTCGAGGAAGAGAGCGGCAAGCTGGGGGTTTTCGAGTTCATCGTCCACGGCACGCTGTACCCCGATGTGATCGAGAGCGGCGGGGGCGCCACGGCTACCATCAAGACACACCATAATGTCGGCGGCTTGCCCGCCGATATGAAGTACACCAATGTCGAGCCGCTGCGGCGGCTGTTCAAGGACGAAGTGCGGCGTCTGGGGCGCGAGTTGGGGCTGCCCGAAGAGATCGTCCAGCGCCAGCCCTTCCCCGGCCCCGGCCTGGCGGTGCGCGTCGTCGGCCCCCTCTCCCGCGACCGCATCGCGCTGGTGCGCGAGGCGGACGCCATCATGCGCGAGGAGATCGGCCTGGCCGGCTGGGCCGACCAGATCAGCCAGTACTTCGCCGTGCTGCTGGACACGCGCAGCGTCGGTGTCATGGGCGACGGCCGCACCTACGCCCACCCCATCGTCCTGCGCGCCGTCACGACCGAGGACTACATGACGGCCGACTGGACGAAGCTGCCGCCGGAGCTGCTCGCCAAGATCGCCACCCGCATCGTCAACGAACTCAAGGGCGTCAATCGCGTCCTGTACGACATCACGACGAAACCCCCCGGAACCATCGAATGGGAATAGCGCCCGCTGCTGACTGGGAGCATGACCTCGCCTCGGTGTTGCTGACCGAGGAGCAGATCCAGGCCCGCGTTGCGGAGATGGCGGCCGAACTGGCCGCCGAATACCGCGACAAGCACCCGCTGCTCATCGGCGTCCTGAAAGGCTCGATCGTCTTTCTGTCCGATCTGATGCGGCGGCTGTGCTTCCCGCTGGAGATAGACCTCGTCTGCTGCTCCAGCTACGGCCACTCCTCGGAGTCCAGCGGTGAAGTGCACCTGCGCCTGGACCTGTCGAAGGAGCTGGCGGGCCGACATGTCCTGCTGGTCGAGGACATCGTGGATACCGGCCTGACGCTGTCACGACTGTGTGACTTGCTCCGGGAGCGACAGCCGGCGTCGCTGAAGGTCTGCTGTCTGCTGAGCAAGCCCTCGCGACGCGAGGTGGACATGCAGCCGGACTATGTCGGCTTTGAGATTCCGGACGAATTCGTTGTGGGCTACGGCCTGGACTACGCGGAGCGCTATCGCTGGCTGCCCCACGTGGCGGTCGTGAAGCCGGAAGCCTACCGGTAGGGTAAAGAAGCGGGGCCGGTCCCCGACGAACAAGAAGCTTAGAGGTGCCTTCAGATGCTAGAGCTGGCCGAACTGCAGCGGATGACCGTGGAGCAACTGCGCGATGTCGCCGCCGAGATGAAGATGGAGGGGGTCAAGGGCATGCGCAAGCAGGACCTGTGCATGCGCATTCTCTCGGAACAGAGCGAGCAAAGCGGCCACAAGTACGGCTACGGCATCCTCGAGACCATGCCCGACGGTCGCGGCTACCTGCGCGTGGACGGCTACAAGCCCGATCCGCAGAAGGACGTCTACGTGGCCGACACGCAGATCAAGCGCTTCGGCCTGCGTACCGGCGACCTGGTCAGCGGCCCCATCCGCCCGCCCAAGGACACCGAGCGGTACTGGTCGCTCCTGCGGGTGCAGACGATCAACGGTGCGGCCCCCGAGGAGATGCGGCATCGCCCTCACTTCGAGGAGCTCACCCCGATCTACCCCAATGAGCGCCTGTACATGGAGACCGAAGGCCCCGACGGCTTCGCTGGACGGTTCCTGGACATCGTCACCCCGGTCGGGCGCGGGCAGCGCGGGCTCATCGTGGCTCCGCCCAAGGCCGGCAAGACGACCATCATCAAGCAGATCGCCAACGCCCTCACCCGCAACTACACCGACATGATCCTCATGGTGCTGCTCATTGACGAGCGCCCTGAAGAGGTCACCGACATCGCGCGCTCGGTGGATGGCGAAGTCATCGCCTCGACGTTCGACGAGATGCCCGAGAACCACATGCGCGTGGCCGACGCCGTCCTGGCCCGCGCCAAGCGCCTGGTGGAGCAGGGCGAGGATGTCGTCGTGCTGATGGACAGCATCACCCGCCTGGCCCGCGCCAGCAACCTGACCGTGGACCCCAGCGGCCGCACGCTGTCGGGCGGTCTCGACCCGACGGCCCTCTACCGGCCCAAGCGCTTCCTCGGCGCCGCCCGCAACATCGAGCATGGCGGCAGCCTCACCATCCTGGCCACCATCCTCGTCGAGACCGGCAGCCGCATGGATGACATGATCTTTGAGGAGTTCAAGGCGACCGGCAACATGGACCTCGTGCTGTCGCGCGAGCTGGCGGACCGCGGAATCTTCCCGGCCATTGACATCCAGCGCTCCAGCACCCGCCACCAGGAACTGCTTTTCAACGATGAGGAGATGCAGAGCGTCTGGCAGTTGCGCCGCGCCCTGCATGCGCTCGACACCGTCGAGGCCACCGAGCTGCTCCTGTCGGGCCTGCGCAAGACCCGCAGCAACCAGGAGTTCCTGGCCATGGCTGTCGAGACGTTCAGCCGCTAGCGTCGCCGCGGCGGCGCCGCTCCCTCCGAGCCCCGGGCGAAACACGATGTGGTGTCGGGACTCTAATCACACTGAACATCGCAGTCCCAGTGGAGGAACATCATGCCGAACCTGCGTCCGATCCCGCTGCGCGGCTCGCTCATTATCCTGCTGGCGGCCCTGCCGCTGCTGGGCGCCTGCCAGCCGGCCGCGCCCACCGGCACGGCCGCCCCGGCCCTGTCCGAGGCCGAGCAGACCGCCAACAACCTCGCCGAGGACATCAGCCTGCTCTACACGCTGAACCGTCTGGACCTGCAGCCGGCCCAGCTCAACCCGCTGTACGCAGTGGCCGTGCAGGCCCAGCAGGCGCGCGCGAAGGCCGAGCCGCCGCGTCAGGCCGCGCTGGCCCAGCTCGTGCCCCTGCTGCGCGAGAAGCGGTCGCTGATGCTACAGGACCAGGATGTCCCCGCCGACCTGGAGAAGCAGTTGCGCGCGGCCCAGGACAAGATGGATGAAGCCGAGGAGAACAAGGGGCAAGCGGCGCTGGCCGCGGTCCCCGAGTTGCGCAAGGTGCTCACCGCCGACCAGGTCGCGATCATCACCGGCGCCGACGAAGCGCGCTCCCAGGCTGAGGACCTGCTCGACTGGGTCCGCCAGCTTTCCCCCGGCACGTATGCCGAGGAGGCCAAGGCCAACGCCGATCAGCTGGCCGATCCCGAAGTGAAGCTGACGGCCGCCGACATCATGAAGGTCTTCGACGAAGCGCGGAAGCTGTCGGCCGCCGATTATGCCGCCAAGAAATCGCAGCTTGTCGCCAAGCTGGCGCCGCTGTACGCGCCGACGGCGGAGGCGGCTGACCAGGCCCTGGCGGACTTCGTGGGCTCCGCACGGCTCACTGTCCTGTTGCAGGAGCGGGGCGCCAAGTAGGCTTCCTCCCTGTCGCTTGCGCCCCGACCGGGGGTCGGGGAAGGCTTGTTATGCGTATTGCCATCTTCACGAACACCTACTGGCCGACCGTCAACGGGGTGGCTATCTCGATCGCCAACCTCCGTACGGGTCTGCAGCAGTTGGGCCATGCCGTGCACGTCTTCGCTCCGGCCCCGGCGGGGTTCGACACCGCCCGGGACGAGAAGGGCATTTCGCGCTTCCCGGCGCTCCCGGCCCCCGTCGAGGCGGATTACCACCTGGCCCTCCCTGTCGCCCCCCGCGTCACCCGCGCCCTGATGAAGCACAGCTTCGATCTCGTCCACACGCACCACCCGATGTGGGTGGGCGTGTGGGGGCAGTGGTATGCCCGCTGGATGGGCCTGCCGCTGGTCACCACCATCCACACCCAGTACGAGATCTACAGCAAGCTCGTGCCTTTGCCCGACGAGATGGTGGACCAGTACCTACGCGTCCGGGTGCGGAGCTACTGCAACCGGTGCGACCTGGTGACGACCCCCGCCGAGAGTTCGCGCGGCCGCCTGCGTGACCTGGGTGTCAAGCGCCCCATCGAGGTCATCTACAACCCGACCGACCTCTCCGCGCTCTGGCATGCCGACGGGGCGCCCATCCGCAAGCAGTACGGCTGCGGGCCGGATGACTTCCTCCTGGGCTATGTGGGGCGCCTGGCGCCGGAAAAGAACCTCTCGGCCCTGCTGGATGCCGCCGAGATCATCCTGCCGCAGATGCCCCAGGTCCGGCTGCTGCTCGTCGGCGACGGGCCGTCGCGTCCGGCGCTCGAGGAGCGCGCCCGCGCCATCCCAGGCGGGGACCGCATCATGTTCGCCGGCCGCATCGAGCACGAACGGGTGCCGCAGTACGACGCCGCGCTCGATCTGTTCATCACGCCCAGCATGTTCGAGGTGCAGCCGCTGTCATTCGCCGAGGCCATGGCCGCCGCCACGCCCGTGATCGCCATGGACGCCCCGGGCGGCAACGACATGGTGGAGGATGGCGTCAACGGCCGTCTGGTGCCCCCCGATGAGCAGGGCCAGGGCCTGGCCCGCGTAGCTCGGGAAGTGCTCAGCGATCCGGACGGTCTGCGGCAGATGAGCGAACGGGCCCGGGACTGGGCCACCCGCTACGACCGTATGACAGTAGTGCGGAGGGTGCTGGAGGTCTACGAACGGGCGACGGAACTGCACCGCGCCCACGCTACCTGAGCGCCAATGCCGCTGGAGGACCAGTGGCCACGTATGGCGAACCATCCCGGGCGCCTCGTCACCGAGGCGCCTCATTCATGTTTGTGGAGGTGGCTCTCTTGGAGCCTGTAAGGACGGCACTGGTTGGTATCTCAGGCATCGGCGGCTATCATCGCGGCATTCTGCATGACGCCGGTGAGGTCGAGTTTGTGGCGGCGGCAGACCGCTGGCAAGACCGCGAGCGCGTGCAGGAGGCCATGGCGGCCCTCCAGGAGCAGGGCGTGCCCGTGTACGGCGACACCATCGAGATGCTCGACGCCGTGGACGTCGAGGCGGTCGTCATCGCGACCCCGCACCCCTATCACGCCCCGTACACCGACGCGTGCCTCGAGCGCGGGCTGCATGTGCTGTGCGAGAAGCCCTTTCCCATCCTGGCCTCCGACGGCATGGCCCTCGTGGAGAAGGCGCGGCAGAAGAAGCTCTTCGTCGGCGTGGACTTCCAGTATGCCGGCTACGAACACTCCCTGGCGCTCAAGGACCTTATCTGCAACGGCGACCTGGGCGAGCTGCGTGAGATCATCGGCGTGATGGAGTGGAAGCGCACCGATGAGTACTACCTGCGGGCCGACTGGGCCGGCAAGCGCTACTACGACAACCTGCCCTGCTGGGACGGCGTGCTGATGAACCAGGCCGTGCACCTCCTCAACTCGTCGCTACAGATGGGCACCCGCGAGCGCGCCCGCGCCATCCCGCAGCGCCTGCAGGCCGAGATGTACCGGGTCCACGACATCGAGTGCGAGGACACCGCGTGCATCCGGGCGGACCTGGGCGAGGCCACGCTGCACTTCTACGCCACCACCTGCTGCGACGCCGACCATCGCACCACCCTGGACATCATCGGCACCAAGGGCCGCGCCAGTTGGGACACCAGCAAGGCGGTCGTGCAGATCGAGGGCAAGGACGAGATCGTGTTCGACATGCCCACGGACCGCAACGCCATCCACTCCAACCTGATGCAGTGCATCCGGGGCGAGGCGAAGGAACTGCTCGCGCCGGCCAGCGAGTCGGTCAAGCCGACGCTGACGATCAACGCCGCATACCTGTCGTCGGGCAGCATCCCGCGCGTCAGTTGGGACGAGTTGGGCGACGCCCGCAGCCTGCTGGATCAGGCCGCCGACGAGCGGAAGCTCCTGTCGGAGATGAGCGTGTCATGGGGACGGAGCACAGAGGTCGTCGAGCAAGCTGATTTCACGAAGTTCGCGGGGCTGGAGGACGACTGAGCACGGCGGGAACGTGGGAGCGCCGGAGGCGCGGCTCACGCTAGGCATGGGCGGAAGCCCCCGTCACAACAGCCGACCTCCTCCCCCCACCGGAGACACAACGGGGACAGGCCACATGGCCTGTCCCCGCTCGATTCCTCTTCGGGCCGTGCCTCAGGCGAGCATCCGCCAGAGCGACGCCCCCTCCCCTCCCCCACCCTTGGTCTCGGGCGCGGCCTTCGTCGGCATGTGCGCCGCGGCCGCCGACCAGATCGCATTCACGACCAGGATCGCGCCGGACAGCAGGGCGGCGTAGATCATCAGCGAGCCGATGGCGCGCGTGTCTTCGTCCTTAGAGAGCTTGAACATGACCCCCAGGATCAGGCCCGCCGGCGGCGCAAAGAACGAGCCGATGATCAGGCCGATCTGCGTGAACACTGAGATATGCACAACATTGGGGGTCTCGCCGCGGTTCACGGCCGAGATGGCGACGCACATGCCCCACAGG
This sequence comes from bacterium, assembly GCA_021372615.1. NCBI lineage: Bacteria > bacterium. Next base: position 187,535 of record JAJFUB010000092.1, read on the forward strand.
CGGCGCGTCTCGCCGATGACACACAGCAGACAGGCCAAGGCCACACCCGAGAGCATCACGAAGACGATACGGGGGTCCTCAAAGGGGTTGATGCCGACGGCCTTGAAGGCCGCCACGTCCAACTCCTTGACCTTCTCCCAGCCGCCGCCCTGCTTGAGGTAGCTGGAGGCGGCGGCAAGCATAGCGAACATGCCGATGACCGCGAACACAACGATGACGATCATCGCCGGCCGCTGCTTGCGCAGCAGGTCCGCTTCCTGCTTGTCAAAGACCCGCAGACGCTTCTCGTCCGCGTTCTCGCCGGGCAGGACGATCCCGGCCGCGGCGGGGTTGGCGACGGCAGCAGCGGGACTGGCCGGGCCGGCCGGTCCGTTCCGCGCTTCCTTCATGGCCTGCTGCACGATGTCCTCGCGGGCCGCGATGAGATCCTGGCCGCAGTCCATGCATACGGCATCGGTTGGGGCGACCTTGGCGCCACACTTGGGGCAGGAGCTAACCGCCATGGGGCCTCCTTGGAGCACTTCCTGGCAATGGGCGGGATTATAGCAGATTTGCCGCCGCCCTGGAACCATCGGCTTCTCTATGCTTCGTTGGGACCGCGTAGAGAAAATGTCATGACCAGGAAGGACTCCGCTGCAGTGATCGCGAACAGCCCACCCTCGCCGACCCCGGAGGAGATCGTTCATTGGCCATCGCAGAAGCACGAACTACCGACCCAGGTCCCGAAGATGTGACGCCCCCGCTGGAAGGTCTCTCTCCCTGGACCGTCGTCATCTCACTCGTCTTGCTGGCGGCCTCGCTGTTCTGGATGCTGCAAGCCGGGATCATCTCCCAGGGTGTGCAACTGGGTGAGGCTGTCCCCGTCATCCCGGCGGTGGGGGCCCTGCTGCTGCTCACGCTGATCGGCCTGGGCCTGCGCCGCGTCAGCCGCCACCTCCGGCTGCCTCAGAGCCAGGTGCTCTATGTCTACGCCTTCCTCTGCATCGGCGTGACGATGAACTCGGTGGGCGTGTCCCGCCTGCTCTTCCCGAACATCACCGCGGTCTACTACTTCCAGACACCCGAGAACGACTTCGCCGGCCTGCAGAAGTACATGCCGACCTGGCTGACGCCCCAGGACCCGAGGGCCATCCAGGACATGTACGAGGGCGCCGACAACGGGCGCATCCCGTGGCGCCCGTGGGCCGTGCCGCTGGTCATGTGGACGCTCTTCCTGACGGCCTGGGGGGTGGCCATGCTCGGGACCATGGCGCTCTTTCGCCGCCAGTGGATGGACAAGGAGCGTCTCACCTTCCCCATCGCGCAGTTGGTCCTCGACATCTCGGACCAGGAAGGGCGGCGCATTCTCGGCGGGTTCTTTGGCAACCCCCTGATGTGGATCGGCTTCGCCCTGGCGTGTCTGTTCAACATCGGCAACATCCTGCGGGCCTGGAACCCCGCCATCCCGGCGATGGGCCAGACCTATGACATCGGCCGCTTCTTCACCGAGCGCCCGCTGTCGGCCATCCGCCCCCTGTCCATCGCCTGGCGGCCCGAGAACATCGGCCTGGGCTATCTCGTCTCCACGGAGATCACCCTGTCGGTGTGGGTCTTCTACCTGGCCCTGCGCATCGCCAACGTGCTGTCCACCGGCGCCGGGCTGGAGATCTCGGGCTTCCCCTTCGACCGCGAGCAATCGTTCGGGGCCTACGTGGCTCTCGGGCTCTTCCTGGTCTGGGTCGGCCGCTTCCAGCTCAAGGAGACCTTCGCCAAGGCGTTCTCCTACAAGCGCGAGCTGACGCCGCAGGATGACCCAATGTCGCCGCGCACGGCGGTGCTGTGCGCGCTGGGCGGCTTGGCCTTCATGCTGGCCTTCGCCATCAAGGCCGGCATGTGGTGGTGGACAGCCCTGATCTTCTTCGCCCTGGTGCTCCTGTTCGCCCTGGTATACGCCCGGGCGCGGGCCGAGGCCGGGGCCGCCATGGTCTGGCTCTTCCCCTTCTACCTGCACAAGCAGATGATGATCCATATCGGCGGGTCGCAGCTCTTCACCAACGGCACGGACTTCCGCAACCTCACGATCTTCTCGACGTTCATGTTCGTGTCGCGCGGCTACTACCAGTCCAACATGGCCTACCAGGCCGAGGCGATGAAGATCGTGCAGGAGGCGCGGCTGCGCCAGCGCACCATGGCCTGGTGGCTGACTGCCGCCATCGTCATCGGCTTCGCCGGGTCGGCCTTTGTCCACCTGTACGCCTACTACCAGCACGGGGCCAACATTCTTGAGGGCGGCACGACCCAGGGCGGCTACCGCGTCACGCTGGCCCGCACCGAGTTCGAGGAGCTGTCCGGCTTCGTCAAAGCCCACCGCCCGCCGGACCGCCAGCGCACGTGGGCGGCCGTGTCCGGGGCCCTGGTGGTCGGTGTGCTAGTGCTGCTGCGCACCTACTTCCTGCGCTTCCCGCTCCACCCACTGGGGTTCGCCATGGTCACGGCCTATGGAGGGCCGCTATGGGGGCCGTTCCTGCTCGTGTGGATCACCAAGACGGTGATCCTGCGACTGGGCGGGATGGGCGCCTACCGGCGCGGGATACCATTCTTCCTGGGGCTGATCATCGGCCACTTCTTCCTGTCCGGCCTGATCTGGGGTTGGCTGAGCATCATCAACGAGATGTACCGGCGCTACGTCGTGTTCTTCGGATAAAGATGCCGGGGGGCGAAGGAATCGCCGGGGAGTCGGCCGAAATGAGGGGCGCGGCGGGCGCCGATACTGTCCGCCTGCCTACACTGCCGCCTGTACGACGGCAGAGGAGAGATACCGGATGGTTGTGGACAACTGCCGACAGTCGCGCGCGATCCTGCTGGTCATGCTCCTGGGGCTGACAGCCGTGTTGGCCTTCCCGGGGCTGGCCCCGGCGGCGGACGTGAACTACGAGGCTACCGCCGAGGCCATTGACCAGGGGCGCATCACCACCGACATCCGCGCGTTCGAGGCCCTTGGCTCGCGCGTCTCGGGCTACCCGGGCAACGGGCAGGCTGCGGACATGATCCTGGAGCGCTTCAAGAGCCTCGGCCTGGAGACGATGGTGCAGGAGTTCGACCTGCCCAGCCCGGTGGACGGGGGCAGCACGCTGACCATCGGCGATCGCAGCTATGACCTGTCAGCCCTGTGGCCCAACCACGCCCGCACCTGCCAGGTGCCGGGCCAGGGCCTCCGCGGGCCCGTCATCTATGTGGGTCACGGCTCCCTGGCGGACTTCAACGGTCAGGACACCGACGGCGCCATCGTGCTCATGGACTTCAACACCCAGCAGAACTGGCTGAACGCCGCTCTGCTGAACGCCGCGGCCGTGGTCTTCATCGAGCCGGTGGAGATGACCCGACCCGAGGCCGAGATGAAGTTCGTCCGCGCCCCGATCAACGTCCCCCGGTTCTATGTGCGCGGCGCCGACGCGTCCGATGTTCTCGCGCGCGTCGCCGAGGGGCGGGCCACCGGCACCATCACCGCCCGGCAGCCCCTCCGCTGGCAGAGCGTGGCCAACCGCAACATTCTGGGCATCCTGCGCGGCCGTGACCCCGAGCTGAGTAAGGAAGCCATCATCATCGAGTCCTACTACGACTCGATCTCCATGGTGCCACGGCTGGCGCCGGGCGCCGAGAACGCCACGGGCATCGCGATGATGCTAGAGATGGCCCGCCTGCTCAAGGCCAACCGGCCCGCCCGGAGCGTCATCTTCCTGGCCTGCAGCGGGCACTTCGAGGCCATGGCCGGGGCGCGGGAGTTCGAGGCGCTCTGGGGCCGCGAGCCGCGCAAGGCGCGCAACCGCCAGGACCAGCTCAAGGCCCTGCAGAAGGAACTGGCCGAACTCCAGCGGTCCAAGGAGGCCCTGGCGCGCGACCTGCAGGCCCTGGACCAGAAGCGCGCCGAGCTCAGCGAGCGGGAGAAGACCTACTTCAAGAATGTCGTCAACGTCGGCCAGCTAGAGCTGTCGCCGGAGATGGCGGCCATGCGCCAGAACCGCCTGGACCGCGACATTGCCCGCAAGAACAACGAGATCGCCATCTGGCAGCGCCTGGACCAGTTCGACAAGATCCAACTCTTCGTCGGCCTGGACCTCAGCACGCGTAGCGCGCAGTTCGGCCCCTTCCAGTGCGGCTGGTACTACAACCAGTCCCACCTCCTCCGCTTCTACTCGCCGCTGGGCAAGCAACTGGTGGACTACGCCGAAGCCGCCAGCGACGCGTTGGGCTACCAGCTCTCCAGCATGTTCGTGGACGGCATCAACCCGGTGAAGGGGCGCGAATGGAACACCTTCTTCCCCGGCAAGGTCGCCTTCGACCACGAGATGATCATCCGGGGCGGGCGGCCGGGCATCGTGCTGGCGACCGTCAACGACGGCCGGCCGCTGATGGACACACCGCTGGACACCTTCCAGAGCCTGGACCTGGACAACCTCAAGAAGCAGACGCGCCTGCTGGGCTGCGTGCTCAGCGCCCTGGTCAATGACGAGACCCTCGGCACCAAGGCCCTCAAGCGCATTCAGGCGCTCAAGAAGATGGACGACCTCAAGGACGTGTTGGGGACCGTCCTGGAGTTCCGCCGCCACGACAGCTATGTGCCCAACACGCCCGTGCCGGGCGCCCTCGTGATGATCCAGGGCAGCTACCGCATGATGATGGGCGTCCACACCGAGGTGCAGGCGATCGCCAACGAGACCAGCGAGTTCCTCCTCCGGGGCGAGCCCGGCGGCGGCGGCCAACTCGAGGCCTATGGCCTGGACTCCAGCACCGGTGACATCACCTATGCCCCGGACATGGGGCCGGACGGTGACAAGAAGTACCCGCGCGCCGTCTCCGGGCGCTCGGGCCTCAAGCGACCGGTCATCGTCTTCCACTGCACCCCCACTGACATCTTCGACCTAGTGGATGAGCGCTACTTCCAGACGCTCCAGAAGGTCTTCATCTACGACGCCAAGGACTACTCGGAGCCCATCTCCTTCGGCTACTCGCTGTCTTCCATGGGCGCTTCGGCCGCCGAGTTCCCCTCCTACACCGAGCCCTGTGCCGTCATCTACTCGCTGCCTGAGGTGGACCTGCAGATCACGATGGGCATGGGGCTGCTCGGCGTGCGCATGATCCTCATCAACGCCACCAACGAGCGGCCGACCGGCCTGGGCTTCCCTGCCGGCCAGACGGCTCGCATCGCCTTCACGCCGCTGCAGGTGGGGCAGGACATGTGGCGGATAGATGAGTTCCGCATGGCCAAGCTGCGCACCCGCGGCATCCGCAACGCCCGCTTGGAGAAGCTCCATGCCGATGCGCTGGAGTCACTCAAGCTGGCCCAGCAGGAGTTGCAGGCCCGACGCTACGACAAGTGCTTGGCCGCGGCCCGGCACTCCTGGGGCTATGAATCCCGCGCCTACCCCGACGTCCAGAAGACCGCCATTGACGTCGTCAAGGGCGTCCTGTTCTACCTGGCCATCCTGCTGCCGTTCGCCTACTTCGGCGAGCGCCTGCTGATCTCGTCACGCACCATCATCGGGATGATCCTCGGCACGCTGGCGACTTTCATGGTCGTGTTCTTCATGCTGGCGATGGTGCATCCGGCCTTCACGCTGACAGCCAATCCACCGATCATCCTGCTGGCCTTCATCATCATGGCCTTGGCGGTGATGGTCATCAGCATCGTGACGATGAAGTTCAACGAGCAGCTCAAGGCCATGAAGCAGGCGCGCGGCGGCGTGCATGAGGCTGACGTGGGCCGCCTGTCGGCCGCGGCCGCGGCCTTCAGCCTGGGCATCGCGAACATGCGCCGCCGCAAGCTGCGCACCGGCCTCACCGCCACGACGCTCATTCTGCTCACCTTCACGGTCCTGAGCTTCACGTCCGTCCGCGAGGCTCTGCGCACCAACGAGATCCTCATGTCGCAGGCTCCGGCCTACCAGGGCGTCATGCTGCGGGACCGGGCGTGGCTGTCGCTCGAGGAACCGACCGCCGACATTCTGACCAACGAACTGGCCAAGGTGGGCACCGTCGCCACCCGCTCCTGGTACACGTCCGCGCAGGTGGACAAGGAGCTGATGATTGACGTCACCAACGCCGCCGAGTCCGCCAAGAAGTACGTCGTCAGCACGATCCTGGGCCTGTCGCCGCAGGAAGAAGACGTCATGGACGTCAAGCGCTTCCTGGTCGCAGGCCGCTGGTTCAAGCCCGGCGACAAGGACGTCGCGCTCCTGCCCACCGGCGCGGCCGAGGCCCTCGGGATCGGCCCCGACCAGCTCGGCTCGGCGCAGGTGCAGGTCTTCGGCACGCGCTTCCGGGTGATTGGCCTGGTCAGCGAGGACCAGATGCGCAAGGTGCGCGATCTGGACGGCGAGCCGATGATGCCGGTCAACTACGCGCTGTTGCGCCCCGAAGTCCTCAAGGAGCTGCAGCGGCAGGCGGAGCAACGCTCGCAGTTGGGCACGACCACGGCCGAGTCGCTGCTGCAGGAGTACAAGCACTTCGGACCCGAGAAGCTCATCATATTGCCCTACGACACCACGCTGGAGCTGGGCGGCACGCTCCGCTCCCTCGCGGTGCGCTACCACGACCCGGCGCAAGTCCTCCCGAGCGTGCGGGGCATGATGAACCGCTTCGCCCTGAGCCTCTATGCCGGCTACCAGAAGCAGACCTACCTCTTCAGCTCGGTCGGCGTGACCTCATTCTCCGGCCTGGAGCAGCTCGTCATCCCGATTCTGATCGCCGCCCTCATCGTGCTCAACACGATGCTCGGCTCGGTGCACGAACGGGTGCGCGAGATCGGCATCTACAGCTCTCTGGGTCTGGCGCCGGTCCACGTCTCCATGCTCTTCCTGGCGGAGGCCTCGGTGTTTGCCAACCTGGGCGCTATCCTGGGCTATCTCCTGGGCCAGGTCATCACCAAGATCCTGTACGCCACCGGCAGCATGCACGGCATTGAGCTCAACTACAGCTCCATGTCGGCAGTCAGCGTCACGATCATCGTCATCATCGTGGTGCTCCTGTCCACGCTGTATCCCAGCAAGAAGGCGGGCGAGATCGCCTCACCGGGCCTGGACCGCAAGTGGTCGCTGCCCGAGCCGGAGGGCGACCTGATGACCATCGTCCTGCCCTTCACGGTCACGGGCCGGGATGCCTTCGGCGTGGCGGCGTTCCTCAAGGAGTTCTTCGACGAGTACGTCGGCTATGCCGGCGGGGAATTCCTCGCCGAGGACGTGCGCCTCATGGCGACCGACCACGCCCGCGGCGAGGGCATCACCGTGGCGCTGCGCATGTGGCTGGCGCCGTACGATCTGGGCGTGAGCCAGGACTTCCGGCTCTCCTGCGAGCCGACCGAAGATGGCGGCATCTACGCCATCGTGCTGCGCCTGGACCGCCTGGCCGGTGACATCACCTCGTGGAAGAAGACGAATACGCTCTTCCTGGCCGGCATCCGCAAGCAGTTCCTGATCTGGCGCACGGTGTCGCACTCGGAGAAGACCGACTACGCCGACCGCGCCGAGAAGATCATGAATGGCGAGGACGTAGACAGCGAAGCCGTGTAGTGGTGGGCACGGAGGGTTGGGGAGGCCGCGTCAAGCCCCGTCCCGCTTGGGTGATCGGGACGGCCGGTCCCCCCTCTGACAGCACAGCGCCCGGTCCCATGGACCGGGCGCTTCGTCTTCTCCTACTGAGGCTTGCACATGTAGGGCGACAGGCCGTGGGTGCCGCGTCGCGTGCGGCGGGCCCCACGGCCGGCGGCGGGGCCCGCCGCACACGTGAGACCGCAAGCGGTCTCGACGGCACCCCCCGCCGGAGTGTTTGGTTACGGGCCCAGACTTCAGGAAGGGGGTACGGCATTGACTACTCGGGGGCGGTCCCGCCGGCCAACTCATTCAGCTTCGCCATGTGCCCGTCGGCCATGCTGGCCACCAGATTGATGTACATCCCCAGCGACTCCGCCGTGATCGTGCTCATGTAGGCTTCCGTCTGGCAGTCTATGTCCCCGTGCTTCTCGTCCAGCACGAACTTCATCCCGGGGTAGTCGTTGTTGAGCTTCATGCACTCCGCCAGCACGTCGCGGTTGAAGGTGTAGCCGTCGGCCCGATCCACGACCGTGGCGAAGATCAGCGCGAACTGCTTCTTGTCGTCGTTGTAGGTGACGAAGGTGTCGAGCGTCTTGCCCCCCTGGGCGTCGAAGGGCACGCGCCAGCTATCCTCCTGTCCTTCCAGTGCGCTGTACTTCAGTCCCGTCGCCTTCAGCAGGTCGCCCAGGTTCTTCTCCTGGGCGAAGCCGGCGGCGGACACGAACAGCGCCGCTGCCAGAACTGCCACGATGCGCCCGCCGCGGTGTCTCATGCCGATCATGCTCCTCGATTAGGTTGTCTAGCCTATTCTGCACAGGTGAGCCGCTGCCCTGCCGCCGGGCAGGATTTGCGGCCATCTCCGCCGAACCGTCTGGCGGTTGTTCTCACTGGGGAGTTGAGTGCCTGTGTCCGATCTCCTGCGCCTCGCCGTCATGGCCTCTGGCGGCGGTACCGATCTGCAGTCCATCATTGACGCCTGCGAAGCCGGCCGAGTTCCGGCTACCGTGGCGGTTGTGCTCAGCAACAAGGCTGACGCCTATGCCTTAGAGCGTGCGCGCCGGCACGGTATTCCCGCCCTTCACCTTCCGGTGGGCAAGACAGGCACCCCGGCCTGGGAGGACGCCGACGCGCGGCACGTAGAGATCCTCCGCGAGCACGGCGTCCAGCTCGTGTGCATGGCGGGCTACATGCGCAAGATCGGCCCGCGGCTGCTCAAGGCTCTCCCCGGGGCGATCATGAACATCCACCCCGGGCTGCTGCCGGCGTTTCCGGGGGTCGAGGTGCAGTGGGACGCCGTGGCCTACGGCGTGAAGATCGCGGGCGCTACTGTCCACTTCGCCGACCCCGAGTTTGACAGCGGCCCCATCGTCATCCAGGCGGCCGTGCCCGTCCGCGATGGCGACGACGGGGCGGCACTCGCCGCGCGCATTCTCGAGCAGGAGCACCGCATCTACCCGCAGGCCATCCGCTGGTTCGCCCAGGGACGGCTGCAGGTCCAGGGGCGCATCGTGCGACTGCTGGGGCCGTATGCTGAGCTCGCACCCGAGACGCCCGGAGTCATTATCTCCCCGCCGCTGGAAGCGGGGTTCTGAGGGCCTGCACGCCGCCGGTACGCCCGACACTCCTGTCGGGCGATGAGCGGCGGGGTACAGGCCCCCGCCCTCCAAGGCTCCCTACTCCCCGTCCTCGGTGTCCTTCGGCTGCCCGTTGCGAACCGCCCCCACGGTGTCGGCCATCGCCGACATGCTCCGCTGCAGGCGAGTGAAGCACTCCTGTAGGTTCTCCTGCGAAGCCAGGACATTGCCGATCGCCTCGGCCACCGGGTCGGGCAGGGCGGCGTGCTCCAGGTCCACGTCCGGCCGCGGCTTCTTCTCGTCCACGACTTTGCCGGGTATCCCCACGACGGTCGCGCCGGGGGGCACCTCCTTGATGACGACCGATCCCGCCCCGATCTTGGCGTGCTCCCCCACCTCGAACGCGCCGAGCAGCTTTGCCCCGGCGCCGATGACCACGTTGTTCCGAATGGTCGGGTGCCGCTTCTTCTTCTCCAGCGATGTCCCGCCGAGCGTCACCTGGTGGTACATCAGCACATCTTCGCCGATTTCGGCCGTCTCACCGATCACGACGCCCATGCCATGGTCTATGAAGAACCGCCGGCCGATGGTGGCGCCGGGGTGGATCTCGATCCCCGTCCGGCCCCGGCCCCAATGCGACACCAGGCGTCCGGCCAGCTTGAGCCCGTGGCGCCACAGCCAGTTGGCGACGCGGTGGTACCAGATAGCGTGTAGCCCCGGGTAGCACAGCAGCACCTCCAGGGTGCTGCGTGCCGCCGGGTCCTTGGCGAATACGGTACGAATGTCCTCTCGGATGCGAGCAAACATGGGACCCTCCACCCTCACTATGTGCTGGTCTTGAACAGGTCTGTGCTCAGATACCGCTCCCCGCTGTCGCACAGGATGGTGACGATCAGCTGGCCTTCGCTCTCCGGCCGGGCCGCCACCTGCAGGGCGGCGTGGACGTTCGCCCCGGCGGAGATGCCCACCAGGAGGCCCTCCTCGCACGCCAGCCGGCGGGCCATGGCATAGGCGTCATCACCCGTCACCTGGATGATCTCATCTATCAACTCCGTCTGCAGCACCCCCGGCACGAAGCCCGCACCGATCCCCTGGATGCGGTGCGGGCCGGGCCTGCCCCCGGATAGCACGGGTGAGTCGGACGGCTCCACGGCGATGGCCCGGAAGGCGGGCTTGCGCGCCTTGAGCGCCTCCGCGATGCCGGTCAACGTGCCGCCGCTGCCCACCCCTGCTACAAGGGCGTCAGCCTCCCCGTCGGTGTCGCGCCAGATCTCCTCAGCGGTGGTCCGGCGGTGTGCCTCCGGGTTGGCCGGGTTGTCGAACTGCATCGGGATGAAGGCGTCGCCGATCTCCTCCGCCAGTGACTTGGCCCTCGCGATGGACCCCGGCATCCCCTCGGCCCCCGGCGTCAATACGACCTGGGCCCCGAGCGCCGCCACCAACTGCCGCCGCTCCACCGACATCGTGTCGGGCATGGTCAGGATCAGCCGGTAGCCGCGGGCGGCGCACACGAACGCCAGGGCGATGCCCGTGTTGCCGCTGGTCGGCTCGATGATCGTCGTGCCCGGACCCAGCTTCCCGTCCCGCTCCGCGGCGTCAATCATGCTCAGGCCGATCCGGTCCTTCACACTGGACAGCGGGTTGAGGAACTCCGCCTTGCCCAGCACCTGCCCGGGCAGGCCTTGCCCCACTTTGCCCAGCCGGATGAGTGGCGTGTTGCCGATGGCCTCGGTGATGTTGTCCAGAATTCTCATGTTCGGCACGTTCCTCTCTCCTCACACGGATGCTGCTGGCTGACCAGGTCGGCCAGCGTGTGGTCCGCCAGCACCTGGCTCACCGCCTGCGACACCTCGTGCCACACGTCGCGCGTGACGCAGGCCGCCTCGTGCGGACAGACGGCGGTGGGCTGGAGGCACTCCACCGGGTCCGGCGGCCCCTCCAGCACCTCGAACACGTCCAACAGGCGGATCTCGTGGGGCGGGCGCACCAGCGCATACCCCCCGCCCGCGCCGCGCACGGCTCTGACGAGCCCCGCGGCCTTGAGTGCCACGAACAGTCGCTCCAGGTACTTGACCGGCAGGTACTGCTCGCCGGCGATCGCCCGCAGGCTCAGCGGGCCGTCGCCGTACGCCGCCGCCAGGGCGCTCAGTGCCCGTAGTCCGTACCGTGTTCGCTTGGAGACCCTCATCATGGCCCTATTTCCTACCTGTGTGGTATGATTTACACGATATTCTCGCCCAAGTCAAGTGGGAATGTTGCCTATGTGCCCGGGCAGGTCTGCGAGACCCGCAGCGAGAAGCGCTCGCCATGGTCAAGCACACACCGATCAATGCCGCAGACTTCCCGCACCTCCAGGCCGCCCTCGATGCACTCCCCGAAGATGGCGGTGCGATCTACGTGCCCGCCGGCGAATACCATGTGGCCGAGCCGCTGCACAGGGCTCTCGCCGAGAGGCAGCACCTGTTCCTGTACGGGGATGGGCGGGCGACCGTGCTGGTGAATGACAACCGGGAGGGGCAGGAACTGCTGCACCTCACCGGAGTGGTGGGCAGTTGGTGGCCGGACCTGAAGATCACCGTCCGCGACCTGACCCTCGTAGGTAGCCCTGCCGGCGGTGATGCGCTGGTCGTGGATTACCCCAACGACGCCCTCGTGGACGCCTGTTTCTTCTTCGGCCACGGCGGCACGGCGGTGCGGCTGGGGCCGCAGGGCACCAATGTCACCGTGCGCGATTGCTGGATGCGCGACTGCAGGCGCGTCCTGCGCGCGGACAACATCCACCACCTGAGCTTCCACGGCAACCAGACGCGGCGGGCCGAGGGGGGCCAGGAGCAGGCGGAGCACATCTTCCTCGGCTGGGAGTGCCGCGAGGTGCGCATCGTCTCCAACCACTTGGCCTACGGCCACGCCCAGGCGATCATCCTCGACGGCACGGCCCAGCACGTCATCGCCAACAACACCATCGAGGGCTTCCCCATCGCCATCGAGGCCCGGGGCAAGGGCGAGACGAACCCCCGCGACCACTGCCGGGACATCGTCATCGCCGGCAACTACCTGCATGCCGACACGGGCGTCCTGCTACGGGGGCAGTGCCGGGGCTTCGCCATCACGGGGAACACCTTCATCAACAACCCGGTGGCGGCAGTGAAGGTCGAGGACGGCGCGCAGGGCGGCGCCCACGCGATCACCGGCAACGTGATCCGCAAGAGCGTCTACGACGGCGAGTATGTGAAGACGGCCTCGCCGCTGCAGGGAGGCATTGACCTGGGGGAGGCCACGAACTGCGCCGTGACGGGGAATGTACTCGATGGGGTAACGACGTAGGCCGGTCGGAGCGCGGGTCTCCAGACCCGCAGGTGTTGTCGTG